>CBDVEF010000214.1:0-3539 GCA_965372935.1 uncultured bacterium
GACTAATTGTTGTAACTATAAAGAATATAATCACCCTCACCTCAGTCCTCTCCCATCGAGGGCGAGGAAGTAGGATTGGGATATTCTCCCAATAAAGGGAGAGGAAGAAAACCACGGAATAGAAAATTAAACAATGAAAGAGAGAAAAGCCAATAATTTATGATTAACGATTCACAAAAATTAACATGTCATTGCGAACGAAGTGAAGCAATCCCATAATAGTAAATTTGGAAACTATATCTCCTAAATAGTAACTTTCCCTCCACAGGTGGGAGGGAATAGAAGGGAGGGGGAACCACTGAAGGGGAGAAGAAAAACGGAAGGGGAATAATCAAAATGCATAAATGCAAGCACCGTCACCAATATTATTTATTAGATACGATGTCAAAAAGGAGGAGATTCCTGCTTTCGCAGGAATGACACAGGGGGAAGACAGGAATAATATATGAGGAATGCAGAGAATGGCATTGAAGGTAGACATGATATGACATTTTTTCTACTTGACAAAAATTTTAATAATTATATAATACACAATAGATTTTATATGAGGAATTTACATGTTTTTCTTCAAAAAACACAAAAGGAGGTTCTATGAAGAAACTATTATTAGCAGTACTGATTGTTGCTGTAACATTTTCATTTGTATTTGCAGCAGCAAGAACAGATCTATTGACGGAGGGATTTGAAGGATCATTTCCCCCAACAGGTTGGCATATTAAAAATATGGGAGACACACTGACAGGACAAACATGGATGCAGAGTAGTTCTGTCCCTCATTCAGGAACTTATAAAGCATTTTCACAAGACGGATCAAGTGGATATGCAATGGATGAGTGGCTTGTAACAGATGCAATATCTGTTCCCGCAGACGAAAATCTTACACTCATATTCTGGCATTATCTACTTTGGGCAACATGGAGTGATGGACCGGAATATGTTCTTATTTCCACAACAGACACTGCGGTTGCAAGTTTTACAGATACTATATTTACTTTACCCGGTGAAACACCAACATCATGGGATTCTGTAAATCTTGATCTTGGTATGACATACACTGGCGAAACAATATATATTGCTTTTGTTCATACATCAGCAGCCGGATATGCAGATGCATGGTGCTTGGATGATATTTATATGTTTTCAGCGACATTTGTTGTTGAGCCTGGCGATGTTATATTAAACGAGTTGAATATTAAAACAGGTAGTGAATGGGTTGAACTTTACAATACGACATCAGTTGATATACCTCTTGACAGTTTCCATCTAATGGTTGCATCGGGACCTTTTGATTCGATACTTGTGGGAGATACAATACTTGCAAATGATTACAAGGTAATTTACTTTCCTTCAAATCATCTTGACAATAGTGGAGATTCCGTAGGTTTATATACAATCAATGGTACAGACACACTACTTATAGACGGAGTAAAATATGGTAATCTCGGTTCAGCTCCGGTTTCTCCAAGCATGTATTATCTCGCAAGATGCGGAAATACAGGCAATATGGGAGCAGATTGGAATATGACGGCATATTCATCGGAAGGCGCAGTAAATACTGTTGTAGGAACGGATCTTGGCGGTGGATTGATTATAAATGAGATAGACCCATATCCGTCAGGAGCACACGATCTTGTAGAGATATACAACCCGACAGCATCGGCTGTAAATCTTTTAGGTTATTATCTCTCGGATGGTGACTTTTTTGCCCCAATCGTTACAAATGTAACGGTAGATCCGGGCAGTTGGCTTACTCTTGAGGCGACTGTTGACTGGCCAGCTCCGATGGATTTCTCAAGCAGTGATGTAGCGTATCTATTCAGACCAGACACAACAAGGATTGATCAGATTGGATGGTATGGTGAATATAATAATTTCTCATTCCAGAGATATACTGACGGAGTAGGTCCGAATGACGGATACGACTGGATATCGAGTGGCGGCGGAGTTACATACTTTGATGCTCTTGAAACATGGTCAGCAGCAAACTGGACAAGAGTTCAATATAATGTTTCCGGTATAGTAGGATTAGATAATAATCCGCCGGATTCATCAGGAACGATAGTAAATATCGTATCGACATACGGAACATATATAGATACGACAGATGCAAGCGGAGCTTATGCTCTTGGTGTAATATTGGATATATCCAATGACACGGCAGATTTTACAGTATCACATGATAATTATGATACCCTTACGGTTCAGAATTATATAATAAGTGATACGACGATAGATTTTACATTAAACTGCATAGCACCACCACCACCTGCACCGACAGATCTCGTCGCAGAGAGTGGATGGGACGGAATGGTTCCGATGCACTGGGCAGCAGCAATTAATGGAACATTGTTATCATATGTAGACGGAACACCGGATAGCTATTTTGGTTATGGTGCTGAAGGTAACGGATTTGCAGTAAAATTCACACCGGCATCATATCCCGTAACATTAAATCTTGCAAGGTTATTGCCTCTCAATGGTTATACATATGATTTCTATGTATTTGATGATGACGGAACAGCGGGTGCACCTTCAACAGTTCTCTATACAAAAGCCCTATCAACGGTTTATCCACTTGAATGGAATTATGTACCTCTAAACATTACGATTACAGATGGTTCATTCTATGTCGGATATCTGGAAACATCAGCAGGAACAAACTACTTTGGCAGAGATACACTAAATCTTGACAACACATCATGGGTATTCGGCAGTGGCGTATGGGAAAGCTTAGAAACAGCATTTGGTGGAGCATATAACTGTGATTTTTACTTTGAAGCAGTTGTGAATGACGGAACAAAGGATGTTAAACTTACACCTACAAAACCGACAATAAATAGAGGACTAAAGAAAGAAGCAATTAAGAATGCAAAACCATACAAACCTAACTTTAATTATAATACAAGTAATACAAAAGCAACATTTGAGTATTACAGAATATACAGAGATACGGTTGAAATCACATCCGTAGCAGGTTTAACACATCTCGATACGACATCAGAGCTTGCATACACAGATATGACAGTAATAAATGATTCAACCTATCATTATGTAATAACAGGAATGTATGACACAGGAGAGAGTTATCCGAGTAATGATGCGTCTGCAACACCATATCAGCTTGTAACATCCGGTGACTATATGATTATAGATATGGATGGAGACATTGAATACGGTGGACAGGGATCCGAGTACTATGTTGAACAATCACTTGTTAACCTTGGTTATACAGGTGTAACGGTTGCAAAAGATTTCTTACTGGCAAATTATACGGATCTCAGTGGATTTAATACCGTATTTGCACTTCTCGGACAGAATTCAGGCTCGACAAATATGGGAGTACTTGGCACAGATTCACCTGAAGAATCACTACTTGTAAATTATCTTGGAGCAGGTGGCGGACTTTACATCGAAGGTAACGATATTGGCTGGACATGGGATGATGGAAGTGGTTTTGGTAATATCTGGTCATATTTCAAGACGAACTATAGTGATGTCGGAGTAAATGATGCAGGAACAATCAATGGTCTAGCAGGATC
>CBDVEF010000215.1:0-3527 GCA_965372935.1 uncultured bacterium
TTTCTCGCATTGTCTTGTCCTCCTTATTGTGTAAACCTATATCAGGATAAGACACCTTTTACCCCTTATTTTTCATTACTTACTTTCATCTTTCAATAAACTATCTCTTGCTGATTTTAAATATTCTTTTATATTATCTTTATAAATGAAACAACCCGTTTTATTGAATCTTTTATAAATTCTAGCGCATCCCCCTATACAAAGAGGTAACAAATTACATTTTTCACATTCTTCAAATGGCTCTTTAAATGTAAATGGATCTTTTGTCATCCATTTAATATAATCGCCTTGATTAGTAATTATTATTTCTCCGTTTTTATTTAATTCCCCGAATTTATCCATCGCAACTCCGCATTTTGCCATACTTCCATCAGGCAAAATTGTATAGTTATTATAATATTCGGCTCCACAATACAAAAATGAAAGTTTAAAACCACTTGGTGTATTATATACTAACTGTTTGGCATATTTTTCCAAATCAATAGTGTCGAATGAAGATCTGTGATTTACAGGAAATATATTATTATCATTTGCATTTATACTTGCTGCACTCCCCTCTTCTCCATCAGAAAATATTTTTGAAAAGTATATTTCTATGAGATCTTTCAATTCTTCAGGAAAATCACTCTTTAACCATCCCTTTAACGAATCTTTATTAATTTCGGAGACATTAACTCTCAAATGAAAAGTAAAATCCTTTGGTAAATTTTCTCTTGTATATTTGCTTCTGATTTCTAACAAATTGGATATCAACTTATCATAAGTCCCTCCACCACCTATAAGTGGTCTCAATCTGTCATGATATTTTTTTGGACCATCTATTGTAATTTGGACACTTCTCACATTAAAATCAAGAAGTTTTTCAAAATTAGCAAGATTTAGAAAATAACCATTAGTTGTTATATATGAACTATAATATATATTATTTTTTTTGCAAATACCCTTAAATTTATTAGTCATATCTTCGATTATATCCATCTTCATCATCGGTTCACCACCGAACCATCCAATATCAAGACGATTTATTGATTTTTTTCTATTATCTACTAATTTTATTATTCGTTTTATCAGATCATCGGAAAATGTTATATTTTCCTTGTTTTCATAGCAATATTTGCAATCAAAATTACAATCTTTTGTTATAGTAAGAGATAAATTTAATTTATTTTGTAAAAATTTTGTTTTCCAATACATATACTTCAGTAATTTAATTTCATCTATATTACTATCCAATATAATACCATTTTTTTTTAGATTATTAAATATATCGCTATATTTTGTTCTTATTTCATTAATATTATTTCCTTTTAATAAATTATATATTTCCGGTTTTACACTTACCATAGAACCACTTACTGTATTAAACATCCATATATTCTTATCATCATTATCAAATATGATATTATATCCGGATAGTTTTTGGGCTTTCATACTGCCTCCTTTTTCACTTTATATATTATATTTATACATTATTTTATTTATAGATGCACCTGTAAATAATAAGTATATTTATATACCTCTATTGTTTAATGTTTATATAATTACCATGGACATACAGCGCAGTTAAGCTGTGATGGTTGAGTTGGATTGGGGGGAGGGGGAGGGCATGGATTATTACATGCTAAAGACATTTCTATTGATCCTCCATCATTTTTTGATTCAATCAAAGCATCTATTGGGTTTATTCCTTTTATAAGTTCTTTCATTTATTACCTCCTATAACACAATTTATTTACAAATGCACCTATAAATCATATTTTACACCACTTATATCATATATCCATATCTCTACTTGCAATTATTATGCCAAAATAGAGTGCTGTTCCATTTTGGCTTATATTCATAAAAACAAAAATATACAATTTTAAATTCTACGAACTGTGTTCACACATATTATCCTTAATTTTCAACAATTAATTATATCATAACTCGTAAGTAATCTAATTTTCATTAGCAGTGAAATTGATTTGTGGGGTTGTGAAGTAAGTTCACAGATTATTCTTTTTTAGATATTTTGATAATCCTTCCCTCGTTACTCCTAAATACCGAGCTGCTTTTGTTATATTATCTTTATATTTTATCATTGCTTCTCTTGTCTCTCTATTCTTTAAAGCATTAATTTTCTCATTTAATGTTTTGGGAATCTTTTCATCCGTATATTTTATCTTTAATGGCAGGTCATCAACATTCACGATCTTATCCTTAATATTTTCATTATCTATTATTAACAATTCAACTACCATTTCTAATTCTCTTATATTACCAGGCCACAGATAGAATTTTAACAACTTCATAGATTCATTGGAAAATAAAATATTATTTCCTCCATGCTTATTGAGAAAAAACTCAATTAAACCATCAAGATAATCTATTCTATCTTTGAGTGGTAATAATGAAATTTCAAGGAAACATATTCTGTAATACAAATCCTCCCTGAATATCCCTTTTCTTACCAGCTCCTTTAAATCCCTATTTGTTGCACATATAAGCTGAAAATTTATCTTTGTCCCTTCTGTTGCCCCAACTCTCCATAATTCTTTGTTCTCTATGACTCTAAGTAATTTCCCTTGTACATTAAACGGCATATCTCCAATTTCATCAAGAAATAATGTTCCATTATTAGCAAGTTCGATTTTACCTCTATTACCTCCTTTATATGCTCCTGTAAAAGCTCCCACCTCATAACCGAATAATTCGGATTCCATTAAATCTTTTGGAATAGATATACAGTTAATAGAGATAAATAGACCTTTTCTCATTGAATCTTTATGAATAGCTCTTGCAAGAATTTCTTTCCCTACACCAGTTTCCCCTGTAATAAGTAGATATTTGTTAAGTTTTGCTGATTTCTTAGCTATTTTAATTATATTATCATCAATACCCGGTATATTATCTATAGAATAATTATTGTAATTTTCACAATCTATTCTCTTTATTTGTTTTTCCTCTTTAAAACAGAGTATATATCCATCATTGTGTTGTATACTTTGGAAAATTAGGTGTTTTTTGTTGTCTTTGTTTTTCCATAATATTTCAATGTTCTCTACATCATCTTTCCAAATACCTTTGGGTATTAGTGCATTTAAACTATCTATATTCTTTCCTTCTTCTCCATTTAATTTAAGTATCTCTTTGGCTTTTTTATTATATTTTAATATTATGCCTGTTTTATCTACAGCAATAAACGCAGTATCTAAGTTATTTATAATTATATCGGATAACTCTTTCATATTTCTCCTCCATTATATTGACAGATTATATATTAAAATAAAGAATAAATCAAATTGTAAATTATATAATAATTATGCAATTTAATAATCATGTTTTACAATTCAAAAAAAATTTCTCTCATTATCTTGCTCCCATTATTGCATAAACCTGACATAGAAAAAGACAATTTCCCAGATCCTGAAATAAATTCAGGATGACACATTAGAAAATTGTGAATCGTAAACCGAATTTAGTGGAATCATACGGAGTATATTAAAAGTTGTGTCTGAGATGATAAAATGTTATATAATAATATG
>CBDVEF010000216.1:0-3526 GCA_965372935.1 uncultured bacterium
TAAGAAAAAGGAAATTTTATGCTTGACTTAACACAGTATGTGGTGGTTCTCTCCCTCTCCGTGTTTCTTCTCCCCTTCGTGCAATTTGTTGTAAACTTTTTATATAAGTTCATTGTCTATATTATTGAAGATTCGAAATGTTAATAAGGAGATATTATGAAACAAACAATTCACTCAATCAAAAGAAAAAACGAAAGGAGGTTAAAGATGAAAAGATCTTTAATTATTATCACAGTACTTATCTTAGTCGTTGGATATTTTACAGGTTGTGGAATGAACCCGGTTGACAGTGATAAAAATGCAATTGAAGAAATTCTAACAGGCGATACAAGCTGGTTCACACCAGATACGCATTATGGAGAAGAGAGCACTTCAACATCTGCTATGACAGCATTTGATGAGGTATATTTATGGTATAGAACAAAAAATCCTGATGAATCGATTACAAGAGAAATACACATTGATGTTATCGGTGATTCGGCTTTCGCTACTGTAACTGGTTATATCCCAGGAATTCTTCACATTTTTGCTTCACTTAGTAATGATACAGTAATTGTAGAGAAGAATTTTACAGATGTATGGACAAGATCCGCTATCTTTAAAAAGGACACAGTAACTACTCATCACAGAGGGTGGAGATTATACGCCATAAGTGGAGTTGAAATCACAACAGACAATAATACAATTCAAATTGATAGTGTAAGAGTTACTTTACCTGCAACAGGACTTGATACATTGATTACAGATGTAACAAATCTTGTAAAAAAAGAGGATATAATAAAGGTCAGACCTGATGATTTGGCAAATATAACAATTTATGCAAATCAAGAAGATGCATTTGCGTTCCTACATTCACATTTTTGGAGATGGAGATTCTACACAGACTCAATCCCTTCCGGTATATATAATAGGACATGGAAAACTCCTCACAATTTAGGACACTATAGGGTTGGATTTGATGTGTTGACAAACGGAACATTAACGGATGATTCGATTCCATATGATGCAAATCTCTGGGGCTTACATTATCTTGTAACAGCTGAGTAAAAAGATTTAAAGGTTATAGATAGGTCTCTTTTTTTAAAGAGGCCTATTTTTATTTTAAGTTCTTTGTCGTTTTATTAATTTATCCAACAGTTTTTCCCCTTCAAGAATCACCTCTTTTCTATTAATTTCTTTAGCTAATTTTATAGATTCTTTTACAGTTGATTCCGCCTTTTCAAGTTTATTCATTTTAGAATATAATTCTGCTAAATTAAATATTTCCTCGGATAAATGATGAATAAAATTCAATTTCCTCCCGATAGCAATTGCTTTTTTATAATAATATTCGGATCTACTGTAATTATTAACTGCTTTATAATGGTTTGCCATACCATATAAAGATAAATTCATCTCTCTTCTATCTCCAGTCTTCTCCGCAATATTCAGTGCCTTTTTATAATAAAATTTCATATTATTATAATCTTTGAGCGTTTCATAAATACCGGCAATATTATTTAATGCATGACAGATACTTCTTTGATCCCCAATCTCTTCCCCCATTCTCAGATGTGTTTTGAAACTTTCCATAGCTTTATCCAATTTATTTTCAATAAAGTATATAATACCCATATTACCCACAGCAATACTAATGCCCTGCTTATCCCCTATTTCCTGAGCAATTTCAAAATATGCATGGAAACATCCCTCCGCCTTTTTATAATCCTCCTGCATCCAATAAACAAGTCCCATGTTGCCAATATTTCGCCCTATAACCCGCTTATTGTCTATTAATTTAGCAAGTCTCAATTGCTTTTTGTAACAATTTATTGCATCTTTATACCTGCTCTGATTTCTATATATCATTCCCATATGACCATATACTGAGCTGATACTATGCTTGTCTTCCAATTCTTTTGCAATTATTAGCTGTTTATTAAAATATTTCATAGCCTTTTTATATTTTCCCTGTCTCCAGTAAACAATACCTATTCCTCCAAATATAATTCCCATATTTTTCCTGTCATCAATATTACTATAAGATTCAAGAACCCTTTTAAATATTTTCAAAGCCTCTTCATACAACCCTTTTTTCCATTTCACAGTTCCAAGATTATTGTAATTTTCCAATATTAATTTTTTATTATTAATCTTTCTCAAAGATTCAATATTTTCGAGATAGATTTCTTCTGCTTTATTCCATTGCCCGATTAATTCATAAATTTTTGCAATGTTACAATTCAAACTAATAGATTCTGCTGGATCATCGACATATTTAAAAAGTCTGTTATAATAACCAATTGCCTCCCTGTTTTTGTATTGTTTACTTGCATACTCAGCTGATTTTTCCAAATATTGCTTTGCCTTTATATTTATTTTAGCCATTTCATAATGATAAGCCAACTCTCCATAATGAGTTTCTATCTCATCCATATATAATCTCTCTATAACCATAGCTGCTTTCCTGTGAAGTTTTCTTAATATACTTTTAAGTTGCATGCTATAAATTGTTTCTCTGATCAATGCATGCCTAAATATGTAATTTAATTCTGATATCGTTACCCAAATTGCCTCTTCCTCTCCTCTTTTAAGTTCCTCTCTGAAGGAAATATCATTGTACATTGCTGTTAATACCCTTATACAGAATATTTGCCCTAAAACAGAAGCCATTTTTATAAGATTTTTTAATTTTACATTTAAACGATCTATTCGAGAAATTATAATATTGCTTATCTTTCCCGGTATTTCAATCTCCTCCCTGGTTAATTCATAGTGATTCTTTCTGAATACAATAGATTCAGCTTCTACAAGATATAGAATAATCTGTTCGATATAGAAGGGATTGCCTTCACTCTTACGCCATATCAAATCAAACAATTCCTTGCTCACCTTATTGCTCAATTGGTTTTCTATAAGGGTTTTTACCATACTTTTGTTTAAAGATTTTAAAAATATAGACTCGCTTTTGACATTGATCAGAGGAAATCTATATTTGCTTCCGTCATCATTTAATCTACACGCTGATATAAGAATAAACGGGTATTTATCAACATTTATAGTGAGTATTTTTAACAATTCAACAGTATCATTATCAACCCAATGACCATCCTCAAGTTCAATAATTACAGGTTTTTGTAAACTCTCTGCCTTAATGAAATTCTTAATTGCATATAGGGTATTTTCATATTTCCCTTTAGCATCAAGCTTCTCATAAATCGAATCATCCCAATATAAATTTATCAAAGCTCCAATTATTGATTTTGTTCTTTCCAATTCAATTTTAATCTCTTTGTCTTTGATTTCTTTTATTAAATTCTTAATTTTTGTTTCGAAATTCTTCTTATTTGCACTATATAAATTTTCGGGTTTCTGGCTAAAATAATCTTTCAGGAAACTAATAACCGGATTTAGACTCCCTCTGACAATTTCATTAGCAGGCATATAAAACCAATTACATTTATTTTTATCTAAACCTCTTTTAATATTATCAACCAATCTGCTTTTCCCGATTCCTGCATTGCCATCAATATATACAATCCCCCCG
>CBDVEF010000217.1:0-3471 GCA_965372935.1 uncultured bacterium
ATTTCTTTCTTTCCCTTCTCGGCTGGTGTCTGATGTCTGACGTCTGATGTCTATTATCTTTTATTCGTGCATTCGTGGTGGTTCTCCCTCTCTCCCTCCCATGATTTATTCCATTGACAAATTTGCCATTTATTATATTGTATCCTTTAGGAGGTATCTATATGAAAAAAAGATTGATATTATTTGTTACAATATTTTTTATATTCACATTAATGCTTTCAGCATATTCAAAACCAGATACAACCTGGACAAGATTATTCGGTGGTAGTCAATATGAGTTTGGCAGATGTATCGAACAGACATACGATGGTGGTTATATTTTAGTAGGTGATACATATTCATACGGAGCAGGCGATAAAGATATATATCTTATAAAAGTAAAATCGAACGGTGACACATTATGGACAAAAACCTATGGTGGTATTGGCGAAGAAGACGGTTTTTCCGTTCAGCAAACAACAGATAGCGGATATATTATTCTGGGAACCACTTCATCCTATGGTGTAGGTGGTTTCAATTTCTGGCTTGTTAAAACCAAACCAAATGGTGATACATTATGGACAAAAACTTTCGGTGGATCGGAATGGGACTGGGGTTATTCCGTACAACAAACATCCGATAAGGGATATATATTAACCGGATATACGGAATCATACGGGCCTGCACCCTACATTAGCAATCTCTGGCTAATTAAAACGGACAGTCTTGGTAACACGGATTGGTCAAAAGTTTACGGTGGAAATAGCACGGATTACGGATGTTTGGTAAGAGAAACTTCAGACGGAGGATACATTATTATCGGAGATACATACTCATTCGGAGCCGGGAGTAGAGACATATATTTACTAAAAACGAATTCTATAGGTGATACACTATGGACAAAAACTTTCGGCGGGAGTAATTCCGATGGGGGAAAATCCGTTCAACAAACATATGATGATGGTTATATTCTAACAGGATATACAGAATCATACGGAGCAGGAGACAAAGACTTCTGGTTAATTAAAACCGACAGCAATGGAAGTATGGAATGGGATAAAACATTCGGTGGCAGTAATGAGGAAAGAGGCGAATCTGTTTGTCAAACTAACGATAGTGGTTATATAATCACAGGCAATACGGAATCGTATGGCAATGGCAATAGTGATGTTTATATAGTCAGAACGGATATAAATGGAGATACATTATGGACATCAACATACGGCTGGGACAATCAGGATTGGGGCAGATGTATAGAGCAGACGGATGATGGGGGTTATATAATTGTAGGTGATACATATACATCCCTTTCAACAGGTGAATATGATATATATGTAATAAAACTGGATTCCGAGACCGGTGTAAAATCAAAAAATACAAAATACACCAATACGGTAAACATAAAAAACTATCCTAACCCATTTGTTTCCAATACAAATATCTTCTTATCTATAGATAAGGATTATATTATAAATTTGAGCATATATGATATAAGAGGACAAAAAGTTAAAAACATTATTAACAAACATTTATCTTCAGGAAATTACAATTTCATATGGAACGGCAGAAATTCAAGTGGCAATTTAATGAAACCCGGTGTATATTTTTATAAAGCAATTATTGGTAACGGATCTTTCTCAGGAAAAATAATTTTAATTAAATAAGTAAATGGAAATCACCGGGAAATAATTTTTTAAGAACTTATGACAAGATTGTTTTTAGTAAGGCACGGGCAAACATATTGGAATGTTGAGCAAAGAATGCAGGGTTGGAAAGATTCATCCCTCACGGATATTGGGATTAATCAAGCTGAACAATTAAGTGAATCATTAAAAAACGAAAAATTTAATGTAATATATACAAGTTCAAGTGGCAGGGCGATGCAAACTTCTAAAATCCTAAAAGATAATAGAGATATAAAAATTATAAAGGATGATAATTTAAGAGAGGTTAATTTCGGCAGTTGGGATGGTTGTTTGTTTTCAGATCTGGAAAATAAATTCCCTAAAGATTTTAATTTATTAAAAGAAAATCCACATCTTTTTCAATCACCTTTAGGCGAATCCTTTCTGATAGCTCAAAATAGGGTTCTATTTGCTATCAATAGGATTATTTTAAATCATTTTGGTGAAAATGTTCTTATCATTAGTCATGCTATAGTAATAAAATTAATCATATTTTACTATAAAAAACAACATATAAAAGATATATGGAATACCCCTCCCATTGAGCAGACATCTCTTAGCATAATCGAAATTGATAACCGTTTTGTAAATATTGTTCAATATGGAGACACATCTCATTTATCTGAGAATAATACGATTTATTAATGAAATCAATGATAAAGAATAAGAAGATATGCGAATTCCTATTTGTATAATTTATGACTGTTTCTCCCCGAAACATATTTATTAAAATGCTAACTTTCTATAATATGATGAAGAACCTTTTTCAAGAATTTCAAATATAATTCTCTCGGTTACACTCCCAACACCTTTTATATCCTTTAAATGTTCCTTTATTTCCGACAATGGCTTTTTTAGTTTAGATATAGAATAGGCCGCATAGCCATAAGGCGAATTTTCCCCTTCCATTTTTAAAAAATAATCGATATGTTCCAATATTACAATAACAAGATTATTCTCATCCAGTATATCTTTAAATATGGAAATTGGCATTCGTCTTGGCATTCTATATCTTTTTGCAATTTGACTGAATCTTTTATTAATTAAATCATAATATTCTCCATTCCCCTCTCCCCATCTATTCTCTTTATAAATATTGTTATACTTATCAATTAAATTGGAATCATATTTTTTTAATACATTATAGAAATAATCCCTCTGCCTTCCTGTCTTAAGTGTCATACCACTAAATATAATAAAATCTATATCTGCTTCAATTGCTTTTTTTATGGTTTCTTCAATCTTTTCATAAGTATCTGTAATAAAAGGTATCACAGGCATTAAAAACATACCACAAGAAATTCCATTTTGTTTAAAAAATGCAAGTGTATCAAGTCTTTCTTCAGGCGTTGGTACTCCTGGTTCAAAAATCGAGCTTATCTTTTCATCTACTGAGGAAAAACTAAAACTTACTATAGCTTTACTCTTTTCATTAATTTTTTTTAATATATCAACATCTCTTTTTATAAGCGTTGATTTTGTAAGCATATGTGCTGGAAATCCATATTCATAAATGATTTCAAGTGCATGCCTTGTCAACTGATACTTTTTTTCTATCGGTTGATAACTGTCACATACACCTCCACCTACCATAAAAAAACTCTTCTTAAAAGGGGCTCTTTTCCTTTTCGGATCCAATTCCCTTTTAAGTATCTCTATTGCATTTATTTTAACAGTTACATCTTTGCCAAACTCCCCTTCCACATAATAACCTTCTGCTCGTCCATCACAATAAACACAATTGTGAGTACACCCTGTCAAGTCCTGAAAAAAAGTTGACACTTTTTCCATTAATTTACTCCTACTA
>CBDVEF010000218.1:0-3470 GCA_965372935.1 uncultured bacterium
ATAATAAAAGTTACGGGATGTATGATATTAAATCGATTGAAATAATAAAACCCGATGGTCATATTAAAACAGTTGATATTAAAGCAAATATGGATGATCAGGTAGAACCAAGCCAGGCAAGTATAAATATATATAATCCTAATCAAAGAAAAATTACAGTGCAGATTCCGGGGCTGGAAGTTGGTGATATTGTTCATTATTATGTGGTTTATAATAATAAAAAAGCAAGGATTGAGGGAGAATTTTCAGATTTTCAATTCGGGCAATATACAACACCTATTGCTCATATGAAGTATATATTAAAAGCACCAAAATCAAATCCTTTAAAGATGTTTGAAATTATTGATCCTGTTAAGGGGCATTATACAAAGAAGGTAAAGGAAAAGAATGATAAGATTATTTATACATTTGAGGTTAATAATGCTCCGCAAATAATATCCGAGCCTTCGATGCCTGCTTTAAGACGCGTTGTAATGAGAATGTTGGTGTCAACAATAGATGATTGGAAGTATGTATCCAGATGGTATTATAACCTTGCTGAGAATCATATGGATATAAATAGTGAGATTATTGATAAAGCCAGGGAATTAGTGAAAGATAAAGAGACAGAGATGGATACGATTGAAGCAATATTTTACTTTGTTTCCCGTAACATAAGATATATGGGTGTAACCACAGAGACAGACAGACCTGGTCTTGAACCCCATGATGTTTCCTATACATTTAGCACAAGAACAGGAGTTTGTAGAGACAAGGCTGCTCTAATCGTGGCAATGTTAAGGAGTGTAGGTGTTGATGCAAATGTTGTTCTTATTATGGTGGGTCCTAAACTTGATAAAGATGTCCCGATGACATTTTTCAATCATGCTATTGCAGGAACTAAACTGAAAAATGGAGAAGATATATTAATGGACCCTACGGATGAAACCTCATCTGTATTATTTCCTGCATATGAAGCGAATATGAGTTATCTTATAGCTTCACCCGATGGCGATACATTAAAAACAAGTCCTCCTGTCTCTCCTGAAATAAATAAACTTAATGTTAAAACAGATATTGATTACAAGGATGGTAAATTCTATTGTATATCCGATATAGATTTTTATGGTTTTAATAATAATGTTTATAGAGGTTATTTCCTGAGATTAAATAAGAATAGAATCGAAGAATTCTTGAAAAGTATTTTAAAAGAGATTGCAGGTGATATAAGTTTGAAAAGGTATGAAATATCACCAAAGGATTTATTGTCATCAAAAGACAATATTATAATTAGAATATAATATATTAAACACGACCCTATCATAGGCAAGAATGAATATAAAATGTTTAATCTTCCTGAGCTAAGTAAAACATTTGGAGTTTATAACTGGGCATTGGGAAATGTTAATTTAAGTAAAAGGAAATATCCGCTTAAAACTCAATATACTGCATCGGTGAATGAAAATGTCAATATAAATTATAATAATGGAGTAAAAAGATTAAATGTAGAGCTTATGCCAAGTCTTCTTAATATCGATAATGCTGGATACACATTTAAGGCAGATTATAAGAAGATTGGCAATAAAATAACATTTTCCAAATATGCCGCTTTAAATAAACTTGAATATTCTCCCGATGAATATGATAATTTAAAAAAATATTTAAGATTAGTTGAAAACTATAACAAGAAATATATAATTATTAAGGAATAAAGGTGAAAGCAATGAAAAGAAAAGTGACAATATTCGTATTGCTGATATTTACTGTATTTATATCATTTGCAGATGCCAGTATTTCTAAGAGTGATAAAATAATCTATGATACAAAGATTGATAATATAAAATATCCCAATTCATCGGCTGCGATATTGCTGGATTATACAAGGATTACGATTAATAATGATTCTACATATAGTAAAATTAGAAGGGTAGTTAAGAGGGTCTTAAACTATAAAGGGAAAAAGGAGAATTCCGAATATAAAATTACTTTTGACAAACGATATGAGAATATTGAGATCAACAAAGTTGTGACTATAAAAGAAAAGAATAAAGATTATATTGAAATCCCTATTGATAAAAGTGCCATAAGAGAAATTGATCTACCCAGGGAATCGGGATTTATGGATTATGCTGTACACAAAATGAAAATTTCTGCATTCTCATCGGTTGAAATTAATGATATTGTAGATATCAAATATACTAAGAAAAATAATAAAAAGGAAAAATTTACAGATATAATTATTTTTGGTTATAAGGAACCGATTTACAAAATTTATTATGAAATTATTGTGCCGAATAATATGAGTATAAAATTTAATAAATTGGAAGGTATCACATTCAAAGAAAAGAAAATTGGGAATAAGAAATTATATATATGGGAATCTGAAGAATTACCACAAATATTAAGAGAACAGGGGCAGCCTGAATGGTCATATTTCACAAAGACACTTTTTATAACAATGTATTCGGATTGGAATCAATTTAAAAATAGTCTTTTGAAACAATATGGTGATAATATAAAGGTAACAGAATCAATAAAAAAACTAACGGATGAGATAATAAATGGAATAAAAGATAATAAGGAAAAAGTGAATGTTATTTCAAAATATATTGCAAAAAACATAGATTCGAAGCCCGTTAATTCTCTGACCGATTTTGATTTAATAGATGTAGATTTTATCATTAAAAGTGGTTATGCAGCATCGTTCGACAGAATTGCATTATTTCTTACTATGATGAAATATATTGGCGTTGAATCATACCCTGTTGCTGTTGGTCCGAAAGAATATTATTGGGACAAAAGGAAAGATTATTTGCAACCGAATGATTTTAAAACAATGATATGCAAAGTAAAGTTGGATGATAAGGAGTACTATGTGAATCCTGAAAGTGAATTTTACCCTCTGGGATACATAAACTATAGCGGTTATATCGGGCTTTTAATTAAGGAAGGTAATGCGAAATTCGAAACGGTTATGTCTGATTCCTTGAATAGAAACAGGAGAGAGAATATAAAAACGATTAGAATAGATGGTAAAGGTAATGCAATTATAACGGATAAATCTTTTATATGGGGGGATGAAGCGGTAAAGAAGAGAGAATCATTTGCTTATATTACACCTGTCAAGAAAAAACAGGCATATGAAGAAATTATTAATACAATTTCACAGAATGCAGAACCTGTTAGTAAGGATTTGAAAATTGTATTGGGCAATCCGGTACAGATTAGTTTCAAATACAGATATAATAATTTTGCTACTATAGACAGGGGATTCATCTATTTTGATATACCGATAGATCTATTACCTTTCAATCTAACTATTGAACCTAATGGTAGGAAATATCCATATTTAAACGGAAACGAAAATGATGAGGTTTGGGATATAAGTATTAATTACCCGAAGAGTTTTAAAACAATATTAAAGCCTGAAAACATAAATGTTGAAGATAAAATATTTAGTATAGGAAAATACATCGAGTCTTGTAGAGGTC
>CBDVEF010000219.1:0-3467 GCA_965372935.1 uncultured bacterium
AACTTCCTACTTCTCACTTCCTACTTAAACACTTATAATCACCCTCACCTTAGTCTTCTCCCATAAAGGGCGAGGAAGTAAGGGGGGAATAATCACGTCTTGAATAGAAAATCAATTATAAAAGCATCTGGGGCGGTGCTTTATAAAGTTTTTGTATTGCAAAATATAAGAAAAAGTGATATTATATATAATTGTAAAATAGGAGGAATATATAATGAGAAAAAGATATTTAATTTTAGTAATTGTATTAATATTGTCTCTAAATGTAAACATATTTGCTGATAATGATAGAAGTAATGGCAATATCGTATCTGATAGCCTACCTTTTCTTCATTTTATAAAAGAAAAAATATGTGGTAAATGTTATTCTGTAATCGTAAAAGATACGATTTTATATGCCGGTATAGGTAATAAATTGGTTGTTTATAACATTGCAGATAAATCAAATCCGCAAATGTTAAATTCACTTGATATAATTGCATATTCGATGAAAATAAAAAACAATGATCTTTTTGCTGCTGGGAATAACATTTCAATCGTTGATATTTTAGATCTCGCTAATCCTGTAATATCTAATAATATAAACGATTATAGTAATGATATTATTGTTTCCGGCAATTATCTTTATGCATTGAATAATATCTATATTAGATTATATAATATAGAGGATGTTAATAATCCGTATTTCCTTTCCCAATATAATTTATTATATGAACCTAAAACATTTTCAAAGTCCAAAAACTGCCTTTATGTAATTAATAATGATAATGTTAGTATAATAGATGTTTCAGATTCAATGAATATGCATCGGATAGGAACCGTTGATTCATCGTATTATCTCAAAGATATATGGTCTGACAGTAACTATCTTTATGTCGCTATTTCTGATATTTATAGTGGTCCTCAAACAATTAATATATATGATTTGTCCGATGAATATGATCCCCAATATATTTCTTGTGCCCCCGTTTTTAGTGGTTATGATTACATAAGGAAAATTTATGTTGATAATAATTTCCTATATTATACTTCCAATGAATTTAATGAAGATGATTTAACAACATTAGGTGGACTTATTAGCGTTATAGATATAAGTGATAAATTAAATCCTTCAATGATTTATTTTGGATTTGGGGGTTTTATGGAATCCAGTGATATATATGTTAAAGATGGTTTTGTTTATCTTGCCGATACGAATTCAAATAATATGGCATATAATAATCCATGTGGAATAAAAATAATTAATGATACTATTCCAGACAATCCGAATTTAGAATCAAGCATAGATATCGCAGATAGTTTATCAGATATGGCAATTCTGGGGGATTATATATTTGTTAATGATGATAATGTTTTTTGTTATCTGATTGATGATCTAATTAATGATAATGCCTGTCAAAAAAGTAATATGAACAATCCATTCGACACAGGGACAAGGTATATTAATTTTTATGTTAAGAAACTGTTTTCAAACGAGAATTTTCTTTACGCATCAAAATATTATTTTTATGATGATATGCATGATACATCTTATACAAATGAATGGATAGATATATATCAAAAAGGGACTACAACGCCAACAACCTTTTATTCAAGCATCGATATACCGGGGACTGAAAGATATTTTTTCTTAAATGGTAAATATATCTATATTTTAGGGTGTAGTAATAACGGATTACATATCGTAAATATTGATAGTACAAATGAGGTCGGTTATTTACCAATGAATGATTACAAAGAAATTTGTGTATATGGTAATTATGCCTTTATATTGGATTACTCTGATACATTAAGAATTGTTGATGTAAGTGATAAAACTAATCCATATATAATACAGAATATTCCCGTATCCAATGATCCTATCAAATTGTTTGCATATAAAAACTATCTGTATATCGCTACATCGACAGGTGGCGTGAGAATATACAGTATAAGTGACATAAATAATATATATGAGGTGGGTTATACTGAAAATTTTGGAAGCAATAAAAATATTTGTGTAATTGGGAATTATTTGTATGAAGCTGATGGCAACCTACATATTTTTAATATAAGCGATAAAAGTGATCCTGTCCTATATGCTAGCAGGCAGTTGGATAATAATTCATATGTATTAGCAGTTAATAATGATTATATCTTTATTGGCAGCATGTTTATGTTTGGATTTGAAAATTATACCGGGATTAAACTTGAAAATTTTAAAAATAAGAATACATTTGATATTAAACAAACAGGAGATAGAATAGATATAAAATACTCAACAAGTAATGATTGCAGGTTGGAATTATCAATTTTTGATATACAGGGAAGAAAAATTAGAAATCTTATTGATAAATTTGTTAATAAAGGTGATTACACAGGAAGATATTCTATAAATAATTTGCCAAAGGGTATCTATTTCATAAAAGGACAGATAAACAATAGAGATATAAATACAAAGAAAATATTCAAATTATAAATATATTACATTCCTCTTCCGCCACCACCTCTTCCGCGACCTCTTCCGTCTTTAGGTCCTAAACCTAATCCTCTACCCATACCTCGTCCTTTACCGGACACATTGGGTGATACCGTGGATTGAGTTTGTTTTGATATATCTTTTACCGAATCAAGCTTTATTGCTTTAACAGGGCATAATGATATTGCTTTACTTATACAAGATACATTTGGGTTCTTTATAACGGATTTTCCATTTTTCATTTCGAAACCATTCGGACATACATTAGCACATGTTCCACAACCATTACACAAGTTTTTATCTATCCGTAGCATCTTATTAATCCTCCTTTTTCTTTTTAGTTTTCCTGTTACATCAGGTAATACTTCGCTTTCTTTTAAAGTGTTTTGCTGTTTCATTAAGAGACAATGTTTTTCAAAAGATCCCTTATAGATGTAACTTCCTTTACTTACCAAAGTTTGTAACAACTCAATCTCCTATAACAATTTATGGAAATAAAACTAAATAGTCAAGTCTATTTTAAATATTCGAGTACGTTACCCATATCAGACAAATGGAACTTGATATAGACATATTTACCAGTTTTTCTATGGAACTCCAAATGTAACGACCCCTCACTTACCACTGTAAAAGGAATAGACTTATATATTACTATTAATTTGAAAACTATTTAACATATTGCTTATCTACATAATCACCCTCACCTCAATTCTCTCCCATCAAGAGGGCGAGGAAGAAAACCACGGAAGGGGGGAAGAAACACGGAAAAGGGAAAGAGAGATATAGGCACGAATTACACGAAGAGGAAAAGGGCGAATAATTATTCGCCCCTACGATTCTATTAATTTTCGGTTTTCGATTTATGGTTAACAATTTACGATTCATGCTCTCTATGGCGATTTTCGTTCCCGTATGCGTTCCAGGTTTTAGATTTATGTTTAAACTTCCTACTTCTGTCAATGGTAAAATAAAAATACATAAAAGAGGCAAAGTAAAAGTGCAGAGTATA
>CBDVEF010000220.1:0-3465 GCA_965372935.1 uncultured bacterium
TCTCCCCCTTCCCCATCACCATATTGTTTTAATCAGCACAACTAATGCAAAGATCAGAATAAATACTGAAAGTCCGATTTCTAACCAGACTGGTTTTGTCTTTAAGGACATTAAACTACCTATCCGTACTCCAATTATTGAGCCTATAATTACGACTAAAGCCGGAAGAAATATTATATTGCCACGAGCAAAAAAAACAATAATTCCAGCAAATGCCGTAAAAGTAATCGCAATTAGAGATGTAGCTATTGCTTTTCGAACATCGAGTCTCATTATTTTTAAAAAAGGAGGGAACAAACTACCTCCACTGCCTCCACGCATTATTGATAGGAAACTAAGAAAGAATGCCCCGCCAATAATAGTTTTTTTGTCTGGATTAATATTTTTTGCAATCTTTGGAAAAACCCTATCAAGATAAATACCAAATACTGTTATGATAGAAATGATAACAAATATAATCACAAGGGCTAATGTTGGCATTAATCCCGTTAATAATGCACCTATTAGTGTACCTACTATGCCACCGATTATTACCTGTTTGGCGATTTTCCAATCTATATTCTTTCTGTGACTTATAGTACCTATAAGAGAAGAGAATGGTATAACCAATAGATTTATTCCAAAAGCAGTTAGTAAAGGCAATCCGGTGGCATAAAGCAGAGGTGTCCTCACACTGCCACCACCTATTCCAAACATACCACTTATAAATCCGGCAAAAAGACCAATAAAAAAATATATCAACATTTGTATTATCGGTTCCATTCAATCTCTCTCATCATATTTTACATCGATTTCATTTAAAAGGTTTATATCCGAAGTTTATTTCGGATATTCATCTTTTTTCCTGTAAGAATTCATCACTATTAAATCTCATATCGCAATAATAAGCGAAGAAATGTAATAAGTCAAATTATGACAAATAGGTATGGATTGTTGAGACTATATAGGGGCATTCCTTGCATTTATGCATCTTGATTATTCCCCTTCTGTGTTTCTTCTGTCCTTCAGTGGTTCCCCCACCCTTCTGTTCCCTCCCACCTGTGGAGGGAAAGTTAAAAAATGTTCTCTTCGTGTAATTTTCTCTAATTTGTGAAATAAAGGTTAAATTTATCTCCAAATAAGTGTAAATATTTCTTATTTTTATCTCCTAAAAAATGTATCTCTCAGAATTGAGGGACGGGGCTGACAATCAAGACAATTTGACAATATTTGGCAATGTTGTTATCCATTCTTTATTTCTTATATTCCACTGAGATTCTGAACCAAGTTCAGAATGACACAAGGAAGGGAAATATAAATGACTATTTATATATTTCCTCAAAGTGGAGGAATCAAAATACACTATATTATATCCTATATTCTGCTACTTCACAATTCTTCAGGGAATATGCAAAAAACTCTACATCATTTATATTATTAAAATATTTATGAACTACTTTTGAAACAAATGCGTGTGTAACAATAAGAATATTTTTATTCTTATATTTTTCTTTAATCAAATCAAATACAATATGGTTGATTCCCTTACCTTATATATAATATTTATCATCCTTCCAATTTAATTGATTGTATATTATATATTCCGAAATTTCTAAATATGATTTTTCATTACGGATAACATATTCATAATAATTTCGTTGCCAAATCGTTTGAATATCCGTATTTCCACGAAACCATTTTGTCACACCAATTTTAAATCCACATACAATGGAACCGATTGTTTTTGATGTACCATGTGGCGAATAATTATTCGATATTACGCTATTTGGTGATGTTTTTTGTAAGGGCGAATAATTATTCGCCCCTACGGTAATTTCAACAATACAATGAATATGGTTTGGCATCACAATAAATTGATGCATTTTTGCTTTCGAATAATGTTCTGAGATTTCCAATAAACATTTTTTCGCAATTTCCCCAAATTTATTCAATATCATATTGTCATCAATAATTTCTCCAAAAAGACATTCCCTATTTTGCGTGCAAATTGTAATGAAATACAATCCTTCTTGTGAATAATTATAAGCTTTTAACCTAATGGATCGGCGTTGATTAACATTATTTTTATATTTCATTGCACTACCATTCTTTATGTCTTAATATTCGGGGTATAAACATATTTATAATCCTGTCTTTCAGGTAAGGGCGAATAATTATTCGCCCTTACAATATTATTATATTTAACTAATTTCATTTTTCTTATTTATTTTTCTTCAGAATAAAAATAAATTGATAAGTATATTTCAAAGGCAGAAGAATCCACCCTAATTTATATATTGCTCTTTTTATGATTCCTATCAAATTATCTTTAAATACTATATTAGGTTTATTCATAAACCATTTGTCCTGATAAATCTTTATTATCTTAAGATTATTCTCAGTAAATATTTCTTTCCATTGATTTAATGACATTAAATTCTCATTAATATCTTGCTGTTTTGTTCCATTATTTCCCGTGATTTTCCAATATAAAAAATTTATATTTGGCACAACAATACAAAATAATGCATCATCTTTTGCAACCCTTACCATTTGTTTAATGCCTTTATCTATATCAAGAAAATGTTCTAATGCCCCTAAACAAGTTACATAATCAAAATAATCATCTGAATATTTTAATTCTTCTCCTCTCCCTGCAATAATTTTGGAATTAATGGAATTATTTTTAGCAATTTTCACCCCTTCATCTGAAATGTCAGTTCCATATGTCTCTAAACCTCTCTGGTCTGCCATTTTTAACAGATATCCTGTACCACAACCAACATCCAACAATTTATTTCCTGATTTTACATTTAAATAATCCAGAAATATAGAGTATGCTTCATAAGGTCTCCATGCATTATTTTTAAAGGAACGATGCCTTTCATTATACCATTCTCGAATTTCTTTTTCACTTATCATAATTTACACCTCATAATTTACTTTAATAAATCTAATATTATTAATAATTACGCTTTATATATCTTCCTTCTCTAACCTGTTTAAGATTTTCATATGTTACTCCTCCAATTATTTTTAATAACATAATATTTATGAATTTAATTGTCAAGTTATAATTTGTATTAAGTGTAGATAGGTATCAAAACGGGAATGCCAACGCCAGTGGGAACGGATTGGGCATTGTATAAAATTGGTGCAATAAAATTTAGTTAAAGATAGATTCCTGCTTTCGCAGGAATGACAATTCCATAGAGAGCATAAACCGTGAATTGAAATTTGTGGATCCTCTCCCCTTTCCCACTTTCAACTTGACACTTGTTACTTGCAACTTGTTTTTATGAATTCGTGGTGTTTCCCCTCCCTTCTGTTCCCTCCCACCTGTGGAGGGAAAGTTAAAAGATATTTCCCTTTCGTGTAATTTGTCCCAATTCGTGAAATAAAGTTGTAAAATATCTCTCTCCCCTTAGTGTAATTCGTTGATATTTTCTTTCCCTTTTCGGCTGGTGTCTGATGTCTGGTGTCTGA
>CBDVEF010000221.1:0-3438 GCA_965372935.1 uncultured bacterium
GATAATAGTAGATGGGAAAACAGAATTTTGGTATTTGCATTTAATGAAACAATATGAAGAACTACCAAGAATTGATATAGAACCGAAACTTCCAAAGAAAAAGAAATTAAAAGAATTATTTGAACTGGTAAGTAAAGCTAAAGACTACGATAAGGTCATTTGGTTATTAGACCTTGATGTGATTTTGAGAAACAATCAAGTTGAAAAGTTTAAAAAATATGTAAATAAATTAAAGAAAAACAGCAGAGTGATAGTTTTAGTCAATAACCCATGTTTGGAATTCTGGTATTTATTACATTTCAAAGAAACTAGTAAATTATTCTCAAAATGCAATGATGTGGTTACTGAGATTAAAGGAATAGAATCGTTAAAGGATTATAAAAAAACACATGAATACTATATAGGAACTGATATCTATCTAAGACTAAAACCTTTTCAAAGTACTGCAATTGAAAACGCAAAAAAACTCGGTAATCTCGATTTTGGAAATATTAAATCGGCAAAAGCCGAAATTTACAAAATATTTGATATTTTGATATAGAAATTCCGGGTCAGGTCTCTCAATTAAAATTACCATCATTTTCAAATTCTAAGGGTAAGAAATATTAATTGAGAGACTCGACCCCTTTTTTTGTTTTTAACCAAATATCTTTGCTATAGATTGCGCAGCTACCTTTTTAATTTCATTATCATCTTCCGAATCGATTATTTTCTGAAGCAATGGCACAGCATCTTTTATCTTTTTCATTCCTATTATCTCTATCACTTTGCTCTTAATTGTCAATTCTTTTTCATTTAACATATTTATTAAATCGCTTTCAATCCCTTCATAATTAATATTTTTAAGATCACATAATGTTCTATATCGTATAGCAAGATTAAACGAATGTAATTTGGTTCTCAAGAAAGGGATAATTGCCTCAGGTTTAATTATAATTAACTTGTGAGCAATATTGTATTTTTCCCGTTCATCAGATGTTTTTCTAAATGTTTCCAAAAGGTAGTTTATGGAATATTTATCTCCTTCTTTTGCAAATTTTGCCGCTATTTCTATTTTAACTTTATCCGATTCATCCGATAATAGCATATTATATAATAATTCATGGTTATTATCAAAATCCATCTTTATCAATGCCCTTGAAGAAAGCCATCTTATACTTTCAAACGGAGAGTCAATATTTTTTGCTATTTCGGGAACAGCACTTTTAATATTCATTATACCAAGAGAATTTATCGCATCTTCAATTTTACTTATTTCATCTGATGTTTTTAGAACATAAATAAGTTCCTCGATTATTTTATTCTCATCTATTCCTTTACTGTTAGAGTCACTATTTACACTCAACCATCTATCTAAATCAATTTTAACAAATCTCCAGGATGATTTTTCCCCTTTACCTAATTTCTTTGCAGGTATCTCTCCTAATGAAGCTTTTTTCCTTAAAACCTCAGGGTGCAATGAAAGATATTTGCTTGCTTCTTTTAATGTCATTATATCATTCATATTATACTTCCCGGTACTTAATGTCCAATATTATACATTAATATACAATAATATGAGAAAATTGTCAAGTATAATTAAAAAGATTATCTCTTCACAAGATGTGATTATTATGTCATTGCGAACAAAGTGAAGTTAGATTGCTTTGTCGTTTCATTCCTCGCAATGACAATGATGGTCTTAGTGGAATAAACACTTTTTATGAGTGTGTCATCCTGAATTTATTTCACGAAGGGAAAAGAGATAAATTCAAGATGACTTTTCAAGTGCCGGAGTAGATTCCTGCTTTCGCAGGAATGACAATGAAGGAAGGCAAGAACAATTAAAACAGAGATTAATGGATTTAATCTTTTCATCTTTCCTTAAACTTGTAAGCATGTCTGTACCTATCTACCTTTTTGCTAAATAATACTTGATTATTATCTAAATGTATTGTATTATATTTCTATATTGATGTAGGTGTATAATGAACGATATTAAAATATAAAATATCTCTCCCCCTTTTGTAAACAATTATTATTATAACAAATTTATTATTTGGAGGAAATTTGTCTAAAAACTATATTAAACATAAATATTTTACATATTTAAAAAAACTTATGCCATATATCTGGCATGATAAGCATCTCTTTCTTACAGGGCTTATTTCAATGCTTCTTGTATCCGGAGCAAGATTATTGGATCCTCTCATAATCGCTCATATCATTGATGTTAGTATTCCAAAGAATGATGTCAAGGATATGTTTATATATGCAGGTATCTTTGTAATTGTCATTATATTTTCGGGAATAATCGCCTATTTTCAGACAATTATACTTGCTAAATTAGGTATAAAAATTGTAACAAAGATAAAAGCTGAAATTTTTGATCATCTTCTTCAACTTCCTGTCAGCTATTTCGATCAATATAAGGTAGGAGAATTAATAGCTCGTGTGGAAAGTGATGCTGAAAAAGTTAAACAATTATTCTCCTCCTTTTCAATAATGATTTTTGGTAATATAATGTTTTTTCTCGGAATGATTATAATTCTTCTTTTGAAAAGCACATATGTCACAGTCTTATTAATGATACCAATAATAATTATCACATTTCTAATGACTATAATGATTAGATATTTAAATAAGTATTATAAAAGGATAAGAAAACTTTATGCTCGTGTATCTGGAGTGCTTACGGAATATATCCAGGGAATGCATATAGTTCAATTATTCAATAAGGAAAGAGATGTGAAAGATATTATTGATAAAGTAAGTAAAGAAAAGCAATTGTTAGAAAGCAAAACATTTCTTATAGAATATTCTTTCTGGGGTTTGTATAATTTCATTGCAAGTGCATTATTTCTAATTTTGGTGATTTGGCTTCTTGCCCCTAAAGTTATTAGTGGAATAGTAACACTCGGCACTCTTATTATATTTATTCAATATGGCAGTAGAATATTAGACCCTTTAATAGGCATTGCCGAGAATATAACATTTATACAAAAAGCATTTGTATCTCTTGAGAGGATATTTAATATTCTTGCCATCAAGACAGAATATGATATGCGAGAAGGGGATATAGTCCCACAATTCAATAATGAGATTGTATTCAAAAATGTTTGGTTTAAATATAAGAAAGATGAATGGGTTTTGAAAGGAATAAATTTTTCTATAAAGAAAGGAGAAAAAGTGGCATTTGTCGGTGCATCAGGAAGTGGAAAAACAACGACTATAAGTCTTCTCTGTGGGTTTTACAAAATTACAAAAGGGCAGATTGAAGTCGATGGTTGTAATTTGAATCATTTTCAGTTAAAACAATGGAGATCAAAAATAGGTCTTGTTTTACAGGATGTTTATCTCTTTCCGGGGAATATTCTCGAAAACATTAGGATATATAATGATGATATCAGTACGGAGAAAATAAATTCGGCAATTTCGACTGTTCAGGCTGATAGTTTT
>CBDVEF010000222.1:0-3436 GCA_965372935.1 uncultured bacterium
AGATGTAACAAGAGAAGATGCATATCAATTTGTACAAACAGTTGCAATGAAAGCATGGAATGAAAATAAAGATTTTAAAGATATTATTAAGAACGATAATACAATTGTCAGTATATTAAGTGATAAAGAGATAGATGAGTGCTTTGATGTAAGTTATTATTTGAAATATGTTGATTATTTATTCAATCGAGTAAAGGAGAGAGTATGAATAGAGTTCTAGTAATTAATCCGGGTTCAACTTCTACTAAAATTGCCGTATTTGACGATGAAAATGAAATATTGAAAGAAACAATCAGACATTCAGCTGAAGAAATAGGAAGATATAAGAGCATTATCGATCAATATGAATTTCGAGAAAAACTAATACTTGAAATATTATCTAAAAACAATATTGAAAAAGAATCTATTTCTGCAGTTGTAGGAAGAGGAGGTTTGATTCGACCTATACACAGCGGAACATATATTGTAAATGAAAACATGCTAAATGACCTTAAAAAGGGGCTTATGGGCGAGCATGCTTCCAATCTCGGTGGTCTTTTAGCCAAAACAATTGCTGATCTTATTGGGGTGACTGCATTTATTGTTGATCCTGTTGTTGTAGATGAGTTGGAGGACTCTGCAAGATTTTCAGGAATACCGGATATTGAAAGAATAAGCATATTTCACGCACTTAATCAGAAAGCTGTTGCACGAAGAGCCGCTCTTGAAATGGGGAAATCCTATGAGGAATTGAATTTAATTGTTGTTCATATGGGTGGCGGTATATCGGTGGGTGCTCATTGTAAAGGGAAGGTAATAGATGTTAATAATGCTTTAAATGGGGATGGCCCATTTACACCTGAACGTTCAGGGGGATTGCCTGTCTGGCAGGCTATAGAACTTATATTGTCAGGTAAATATACAAAGGAACAGATGAAAAAGAGAATTACAGGAAAAGGCGGTTTTGTTGCATATCTAAACACAAATAATATGATCGATATAGAAGATAGAGTAAAAGCCGGAGATGAAAAGGTTAAAAAGGTTTATTTTGCTATGATTCACCAGATAACAAAGGAGATAGGTGCTAATGCAGCTGTTTTAAGTGGTCAGGTTGATGCAATAATTTTAACGGGAGGGCTTGCATACGACAAACATCTTGTTAGTTTGATAGGAGAAAAGGTAAAATTTATAGCAAAAATTTTAGTATATCCGGGTGAAGATGAAATGAAAGCATTAAGAAATGGCGTTTTAAGAGTGTTGAAAAATGAAGATAAAGCAAAAATATATTAAAAGGAGTCTTTATGATCAAGCATTTCAATGAATTGGTAGAAAGTTTAAAAGGGGAAACAGTTAAGAAAATGTCTGTCGCCTATGCCCAGGATCCTAATACAATCGGAGCTGTAGCAAGAGCAGTAAAAGAGAATATTGTAAAAGCATATATGATAGGTGATCCTGAGAGAATAAAAAAGGTTGCCAAAGATAATAATGTTGATTATTCATTATTCGAAATTATTAATGAACCGGATGAATTGAAAGCAGGAAAAAAAGCTGTTCAACTTGTTAAATCAGGTGAATGTGACATATTAATGAAGGGTTTGATCGGCTCTGATAAATATATGAAAGCCATTCTTAATAAGGAAGAAGGGATACTTCCAAAAGGCGCTGTTCTCAGTCATGTTACGGTTGTTGATATTCCCGCCTATCACAAGCTTATGTTTATTTCAGATGTAGCTGTATTACCATTGCCGACAATTGACCAAAAGGTAAAAATGATAAATTATTCTGTTGATATAGCTCATAAATTTGGAATTGAAACACCAAAAGTCGCTATATTAGCAGCTACTGAAAAAGCAAATTATAAAATGCCGGTATGTGTTGAAGCAGCAATATTATCAAAAATGGGTGACAGAAAGCAGATTAAGGGGTGTATTATTGATGGTCCTCTTGCTATGGATGTAGCCATTTCAAAAAAAGCATGTGAAATCAAAAAATTGAAAACAGAGGTTGGGGGAGATGCCGATGTCTTTATATTCCCGAATATTGAAGCAGGTAATATATTTTATAAAGCCATTACAATACTTGGACAAGGAGAATTAGCTGCATTGGTAGTTGGTACTGATATTCCCATAATACTTACATCAAGGGGTGATAGTGAAAATTCGAAATTTTATTCGATAGCACTGGCAGCTAAAATGGTTTAACAACATATTAGGACGATTAATTTTATCAGGTGGGATATGTTGGATTGCATTACTATGAAATGATTTAATGACAACATATAGGGGTAAATGTTGATCAATATATATCCTTGATTGATATAAGGTGTTGATATTATACTTGCATATATGATTTAATTTATATATAATCTTCCAATGTGGTTATTTGCTCAAACTCCATATAATGTTGAAAAATATACAGCCTATGAATTAAGGTTATTAGGTGCCAGTAATATATACCCGGTGACAGGTGGTGTCTATTTTAAAGGGAATAAAGCTGATATGATGTATATAAATTATCATATCAGAACTGCAAATAGAATTTTGTGGATTATTGAGAAATTCCCATGGAAAGATGAAAAGGACTTGTATGAAAAAGTTAACAATATTAGCTGGGAACGATTATTTACTCCGATAAAGAGTATTCTCCTTTATCATAATACAGATACAAAATATATACGGGATTCAAGAATGCTTTCTCTAATATCAAAGGATGCAATATGTGATAGATTTAGAATTAAAAGAGGATTCAGACCTAATATTTCGAAAAATAATCCTGATATTAGAATTTTTATTACAATAAATAAGGAAATCTGTTATATTGCCCTTGATACAAGTGGGAATAGTCTGAATATCAGGGGGTATAGAAAAAAGAGTATAGAAGCCCCTTTAAGAGAAACACTTGCGGCTTCATTGATTTTATCGTCCGGGTGGAATAAGAAAATATCTTTCATAGACCCTATGTGCGGATCCGGAACGATACCTATTGAAGCAGCAATGTTTTGGTCAGATACACCACCTCAGATATTAAGAAAACAATATTCCTTCTTCAATTTCAGCAATTTTGATAAAGCTCTATGGGATGATATACGCAAACATTCTATAATGAAAATAGTGAGTAAAGGGGATTCAAAAATATATGCAGGAGATATATCAGATGAATATATCGAAATAGCTAAAGAAAATGCCGAGATGGTAGGGGTAAGTGATATGATTCATTGGCATTGTGATCCATTTGAAAAATTTGTTCCACCGGCGAAAAGAGGGTTGATTATAATGAATATTCCCTATAATAAGCGGTTAAGAATCAGTGAGAAAAGTAAATTTTATAAAATGATTAAGAAATCATTGAAAACAAATTATTCTGGCTATAAAGCTTATATATTAAGCGGGGACATTGATAGTGTTAAATTAATTGATTTAAAAACATCATCAGAACAGAAGTTTATTAATGTTACTAT
>CBDVEF010000223.1:0-3421 GCA_965372935.1 uncultured bacterium
ATATGCCCTTTGTTGAAATTAAGAATTATAACACAGCCTCGAAAGCAGGAATCTATCTTTAATCAATCTTTATCACATCAATTCTAAATAATGCCAATTAGTGCAGACGCAGTCTGCCCCTACGATTTCACAAATTTCAATTTACGGTTTATGCTCTCTATGGCATTTGCGTTCACATTTGCAATATCTTTCCCTGTTTTATATATCTTTTCTTATAAAATCCAAAAGAAAAAAAGCTCCAATAATGGAAAATAGATAACTCGAGAAAAATCTCCAGTATATTATATATATTGGGATATAGTGTTTTGGACATATTGTTGAAAATAGTGCTGCTCCAGCAAGTTCTGCAGCTCCACTTGCCCCTGGTGTCGGTGTGAACGCAAGTATGTATGTAAGAATAAATTGAACAACTGTTGCATCGATTATGTTAGGTTTAAGTCCTATTGTATATAAAATAGAGGGGGCAAGTAAGAAATTAGCAAATAGAGATATATATGTAAATAATATAGCCAAAAATGCGTTTTTACCACCTTTTGAAAAGAAGTTAAATATTGTAGTTTTAAAATCTTTTAAACTTTTAAATATTACTGGGATTTTATTCCCTATTTTTTCATTCTTAATCCTCTTTAATAAGAATTTTTCAAAATGCCCTGGAAGAAAAAATATTAAAAGGAAAACTATCAATACTGAAACATATAAAATTAAAAGGTAGAATAATATTATTGAAACCGCCCTTGAATTGAAAAAAGATGCATATTTCAAAGCTACAAATGGTAGTGCAATAGGCACAATCAAAGCTGGTAATACACCACGAATGACAATCAATGCAGTACTTTCAGCAACAGAAAATCCCCTCTTACCAAGAAGATATATTTGAAATGGCGCACCCCCTGATTGAAAAGGGGTAATAGCACCGAGTAGATTCCCTCCGAGAGCAAAATATAATGAATCAAGAATTGATAAGTTTTTCCCCATTGTTCTTGATATATATATTATCCTTATGGCATTCAAATATACAAATATTAATGTGAGAATTACAGTTAAAATAAAATATTTTACTGTAATTTTCTTAAATGCTTCTAATGTTTCCTTAGATCCTGTTAACAGTATAATTATTAAAAATGATAACACTGTTAATGCCAAAAATATCTTTATGCCTGTTTTTATTTTACTTTTATCAATTATCTGTTTTTTCATTAATTATAATTCCCCTTTTCAATTCTTCATTCTCCTCTTGTGATTCAGGAAAATGTAGAATTTTTATAAAAATAAAGCCACCAATTCCAGCACCTATATAAAATGTAAAGAGTCTCCACAATAAAGTATAAATCCCAAGTAATGCTTTAGGGCAAATAACTTGAAAAAGTGCAATGAAACTACCTTCTGCTATTCCACTTGCTCCAGGAGTCGGCATAAATAACAATACCATTTGAAGTATAACCTGGAATGCAACTGCAAGTAGTATCGGAGCATCCTGTCCAAGAGCCAAAAGCAACATAGGCGCCATAAAATAGTATGATAACATTGAAATAAGTGTAGATATAAATGCAAGAAATAGTAATGACTTCCTTCTTGCAAAATAAAGTTTAAGACCAATCTTAAACTCATCTATCTCATTTAAAACAATATTAACTGGTTTTTCTATTTTTATTTCATGTTCAATATGTCTTTTTCTTTTATAACTATTAATTTTATTTAATACAAATCTCTTAAAAATATCTGTTTTCTTAAGGATAAAAATCATAAGTATTATTACCACAATATAGAATCCCATAAAATATCTTAGTAATATTACAATTATTGCACTTTTCAAATATGCATGAAATGACAACAATATAATTGGGATGAGTAGTAATTGAACACCAAAACCTAAGATCCCCCTAAATAGAAGAATTAGCGTTCCCTGCCCTACCGATATATTTTTCTTTTTTAAAATATATAATTGAACGGGTAAACCTCCTGTTTGAAAAGGTGTTACACCCGCTAAAAACAAACCGGAAAGTATTACCTCAGCAGCAGTTATTAGAGAAACCCTTCTATGCAGAGCTTTTGACAAAATCTGCACTCTATAGCAGTCAAAAAACATATATCCGAACCATGCCAGGAGAGCAAGTCCGAGATATAAAGGTTTTGATTTTTCAAGATATGTAAAGGTCTCTTTCTTTACCGTAAGTACCATTATAACAATTATTATAATTGTACTTATTGTAAACAATATTTTTATTCCCTTTATAATTCTTTGTTTCAATTCGATTCCTTTAAAACTTTAATATATTCCTGAATCTTATTCGCTTTTTCAGTATATTTTTTTCTCTTCTCTTTAATAGAATTAATTATATCAAGGGGTGCTTTGTTTAGAAACGAATCATTAGTAAGTTGCTTCTCTATCTTTACCAATTCCATTGTTAAAAAATCAATTTCACTATTCAGCTTTGTTAACTGTTTTCTAATATCTATATTGCCTTCTATTGGAATACACAACTCTAATTCTTCTACCGGGATACAGATAGAATTACTTATGCTGTCTCTACCCCTTGTAAATGTTATAGTATTAACAGGGGTAAAATTCTTAATAACGGATTTTAAAAGTGAATCGGTTTTTTCATCAATATTATCCTCAATTAACAGTAGAATATCTATCTGTTTCTTAATATCTATCCCCATTTCCGACTTTATATTTCTTAGTGAACGCACTATCTCAAATATCTTTTCAATATCAAAACCCTTCTTTACCATATATTTTTCAGGGAATAAGGATTTAAGTATTGTGCTGCTTTCATTGTGTATCTTTTTATATATAACCTCTGTTATAAATGGCATAAAAGGATGCAGCAGATGTAAACTTTTCTCATAAATTGATAATGCAATATTAAATCCATTGATTGAATTATTTTTCTTAATGTATTCTATATACCAGTCAGCCAGTTTATGCCAGATAAATTCGTAAACATCCATAGAAGCTTCCTGAAAATCAAAATTTGCCATTTTTTTTCTATAATTGTCAGACAGTATGTCGAATTCTCCTAAAATCCATCTATCTACATCATTAATGTTTAAAAGGCTGATTTCATCTATATTAACATCTTTTGAAAGAATAAACCTTCCGATATTCCATACTTTATTAGCAAAATTCCTGCCAATTTCGAATGTATTATACCCTATATGAGGATCCTGCCCCTTCCCTGAAACTGCTATCATACTGAATCTAAGGGAATCTGCACCATATTTATCAATAATATCTCTCGGATCTATACCATTCCCTAATGATTTGCTCATTTTGATACCTTTGTTATCGCGTATAGTTCCATGGATGTAGACATCATGAAAAGGTATATCACCAACAAATTTCTCTCCAGCCATTATCATCCTTGCAACCCAGAAAAAAATAATTTCCGAAGCAGTTGTAAGGACATCCGTTGGG
>CBDVEF010000224.1:0-3421 GCA_965372935.1 uncultured bacterium
AGAAAATAATATGAAAATAGCTATTGTTTCGGGCAAAGGTGGAACTGGAAAAACCACAATTGCAACAAATCTTGCAAAATTGATTGATAATGCATTTTATGTAGATATGGATGTTGAAGAACCAAATGGCGGGTTATTTCTAAAACCTGAGATTGTTAATGAAGAAAATTACAATGTTATGATACCCGAGATTAATGAAGATAAATGTACTTACTGTGGTCTTTGTGCTGAAAATTGTGCATTTAATGCATTGTCCATTATCAAATCAATAAAGAATGCCCTATTCTTTGAGGATTTATGTCACCACTGTGGTGTATGCTCTTATGTATGTCCTGAAAATGCTATAAAAGAGGTAGATAAATGTATTGGAAAGATCAATTATGGAAAATTTGACAGTAAAAATATTAATTTTATTGAGGGTGTCTTGAATCTGAACGAAGTAACTGGAACTCCTATCATTAATGGCATATCACAGTTGCTCATTGAAGAAAAGATATATATACTTGATGCTCCTCCGGGAACTAATTGTCCTGTTGTCTCAGCAATCAATTCCGCAGATTTTATTATTCTCGCTATAGAACCTACACCTTTTGGGATTCATGATGGTGAACTTGCTTTAGAAATTATAAAAGGTGTAAATAAACCTTGTGGTGTGGTTATAAATAAATATAGCAATGAGAACCTGGACAAATTTATCAATAAAAATGAATTAAACATACTTGGTAAGATTCCATTTAAGAGGGAAATTGCAGAGAAATACTCTAAAGGTGATTTATTGATTGATATGAATGATGATTTACGGAATGCCTTTATAGCAATTATTAAAAGCATAAATAGGTTAAATAGCAGGGAAATAAAATGGAAAGATCGGTAGAAATCCTTATATTGTCAGGCAAAGGCGGGACCGGTAAAACTACACTGGCGGCTTCAGTAAGTAAAATAATCAATAATAAAGTTATTCTTGATGCTGATGTTGATGCAGCTGATATGCATATATTATTATCTCCTAATAATATTAGAAAAGAGAATTTCAAGGGTTCTGAAACAGCTTTTATAGATAGAGAGATATGCACTAACTGTGGATTGTGTAAAACATTATGTAGGTTTGATGCAATTAAAGTTGTCAGTGGTAAACATATAATAAATGAGTATAAGTGTGAGGGGTGTACATTGTGTAAATTAGTATGTCCTGTATCAGCAATCACAATGGAAGAACAGATTGTCGGTGAATGGTATATCTCAAATACTGATTATGGAAAAATGGTCAATGCAAGACTTATTCCCGGAGCAGAAAATTCAGGTAATCTTGTTACAATGGTAAAACATCAAGCCCAATTAGTTGCAAGAGAAGATAAAGTTAGAAAGATAATTATTGATGGTCCTCCTGGGATAGGTTGCCCCGTTATTTCTTCTCTCTCAGGAGCAGATTATGTAATAATGGTGACAGAACCAACAATTTCAGGTGTTCATGATTTGAAGAGAGTTATTAAAGTGGCAATGCATTTCGAACCAAAGATAGGGATAGTTATAAATAAATTTGATCTAAATAGGAAACATACGGAAGAAATTAAGAAATTTGCAAGTGAGAAAAACATAGATATTATAGGTTCAATTCCATTCGATAAATGTATAGTTGATGCACTTATGGAGAAAAAGACACCTATTGATAAAGAGAATTGCAAATATATAAGTGACATTATTTATACTATAAAGGATAAATTATTAAAAGAGGTCGAACATGGGACTAAAAAATGAAGTGATTGAAAAATTAAAAAATATTATAGATCCTGGTGTGAGAGAAAATATCTGGGATTTACATTTGATCTATGATATTGAAGTTGATGAAGAGCAAAGGAGTATCGAATTGAAATTCAAACCAACTGTAAAACACTGCCCTATTGGTATTCAACTTGCAGTAATGATTAAAACAAAATTAATGGAAATTGACAATATCGGTAAAATCAACATTATAGTGACAGATTTCGTACATTCCGAAGAAGCTAATAAAATCTTAAATGAAATGAAATAATTAAAAGGAGGTATAATATGCCATATGGAGACAGAACAGGACCTGAAGGATTCGGTCCAAGAACAGGAAGGGGATTAGGCTACTGTAACGGATATAACCAACCCGGTTATGCCAGTGGCGGATATGGTAGAGGTAGAGGTTTCGGTAGAGGAAGGGGTTTTGGAAGGGGGTTTGGTAGGGGTATAGGCAGATGGTCTGGCGCTAGAGAACCTGGTTTCGATTATCCTTCTTATGACTATCCTGTACAACCCCAGAATCCAGTAACAGCAGAAGATGAGAAAACTTACCTGGAAAATGAGATGAATATGCTTAAAAAGGAGATGGAAGCAATTAATGAACGGCTAAAGGTGTTAAGCACGAAGAAGAAGTAGACTTTAACAATCATATTTTCCAAAAAAGAAATAGGGGCGATTTTAAAAAGTCGCCCCTATGTTTATACTGATGGTTTTCTATTACTTTATAACAATAAATTTATTAGAAACAGATTTATTATCTATGTTAACCATAATAAAGAAAACGCCGTTTTTAAGACCTGAAACATCTATCGTTCTTTTTACATATCCCGAATGCATTTTCCCAAAATCAATATTTTGCACAATTCTGCCTGATACATCTATTATCGAAGCTTTTAAATCCTTCCCGGACATATGTTCAGGTATTGCAAATTCAACAGACATTCTATTCTTCTTATCAGTCATATATGCCATTCTGATATCAAATTTTGTAGGAGCAGATGTTTTGAAAATCTTTGCAATTCCCTGAGGTGATTGGATATAAAGTTGCCATTCGTTCAGTGTTCCTGCATCACCACCTGCATGATCAGCAATATGAAGTTTCCAGTCACCGACAGCATTTTGATCTAAGAAATCTGATAAGGCACCCGGACCATCAACGGCAAGCTCCGTAGGATACCATCCGATAATATCATCGGAAGAACTGCCTGTACGATTATGAAGTACTACACTATCACCACCCGGAGCCATTATCGTCACCGTTAAATCTCCTATATATGTATGTGTAATATCTATATATACCTTTATATCGGTAATTGTTCTATTTTCACCTACATTGATGATACTCCATATACCGGTTGAATTGTTATCAGGTATATCAATAGGCGTATCTTCCGAAACAAATATTGTTTCAGACGCTGGAACTAAGATAAAATCAACATCGGTTAAAATTTGTCCTTCATTTAATACAACCGATGTATCAATCGTACAATAATTATCTTTAGAAACTTCAACACTATATGTTCCTGAGTAAAGTGAACCGAATGCATAATTACCACTACTCTCAACCGTATCAGTATCTTCGAATCCACCTAATAAAATAGTAATTATTGCACCCAGAGGGTCTCCTGCATCGGAGCAGGATATTGTTCCGCTTACT
>CBDVEF010000225.1:0-3398 GCA_965372935.1 uncultured bacterium
ACTTCACTTAAAAGCAAATTGTCTGCAATATCGTGTAGGGAAAAAGCAAATATTTATGTATATTATATTTAAAAAATTAATCGAAGGTGATCAGATATGAAAATTATTAATCAATTTAAGAGACCTGTCTTGAACAGAACTGAAAAAGACAGATCTAATGCTTATGCAGAAATAATATTTCATCTAAAGGAGGGATAAAATGTCACTTGCTAAAGAACAAACAAAATTAATAGAGAGTACTATTAAAGATAGTTTACGGAAAAAATTCCAGACATATAAGCCAGAACCGAGTTATATGCCTTTTCATTATCATTTACTCGGTCGTGATAGAATGGCATTATTTTCCTTTATTCACTCATTAAACACTACTTTTGGTACATCTATTTTTGAACCTGTTGCGGTAACATTGGCAAGTTTGAACTTTAAATTTGCTCAAAAACAGTATGTAGTTGGGGATACTATTAGCGAACAAGCACAGTTTGAAATTCAACATATTATGAATAAACTTACAATTGGAAAAAACCCGAATAAGGAAGAAGAGATTGAAATGATATATAAAAAATTATTTCAGCTGACAGAGCTTATGTATTGCAAGTCTCCTGCACAAACCCGATACACTTTTAGACACCATGAAAAATAGGTAATAGGAGATAAATTATGTACAAAGATTGTGTCCCATTTAAAAAGAAAGCATTGTATTTATTGTTAACAACTCCAATAGTTGCAATATTTGTTACTATTGCCATATATTTATGGTTAACTAATTTAATGCCTTTTATCATATATTGTTCTTTATTTTTAATGGTTATAATACTGCAAAGCTATTGTTGTGCATATCAGGATTGTCCATATATAGGTAATTTTTGCCCGGGAATTGGAGGTATCTTAATGATATCAAGTATAATCGCACTTTTATTGAAGAAAATAAAAAAATCAAAGATATTATTTGAATTATTTGCATCGCTTGGTTTTGCTTGTTTAATTGGGATAATAATTTTTCCTTTATTTTTTATTTATAAAATAGGGATTATCGTTTTAATAAGTTATTTAATAATAGCAATTTTTTATTTTATTGCCTTTTTTGCATTAATATGTCCTGTTTGTGCAATTAGAGATACTTGTCCGGGAGGAAAGATGTCAGGAAAAATATTGAATATTAAAAAATGTTAGCAGGGACAGTATTTGCATTTAAAATCTATTTTATGTATCATTAGTAGAGGTGATGATGGTAAAACTTCCTTTAAAAAATATATTTATATTAACAGGTGCTGGTATTAGTGCAGAATCAGGAATAGCTACATTCCGAGGAACCGATGGACTATGGAACAATTACCGTATAGAAGATGTAGCTACACCTGCGGCATTTAATAAAGATCCTTCCCTCATCTGGAAGTTTTACTTCGAGCGAATTGATAAAATTAAAAAATCAAAACCGAATAACGGTCATTATGCAATTAAAAATCTTATATCTACAAGTAAAAACATACATTTAATAACGCAAAATGTTGATAATTTGCATGAAAAAGCTGGTATTAAAAATGTAATCCATATGCATGGAGATATTATGACAGCATTTTGTCCTAAATGCAAAAAGAGGTATTCCGTAACGAGAATTAAAAGACCTTTACCAATGTGTAAAAAATGTGATTCGATTCTCAGGCCAAATGTAGTATGGTTTGGAGAAATACCACGTTATTTAGAGAAAATATACAATCTTCTAACAAAATCCTCTGTTTTTATATCAATAGGGACATCCGGTATTGTTTACCCTGCTGCCGAATTTCACTTAATCGCAAAATCCTCAGGTGCCAAAACAATATTCATTAATCTTGAAGATACCGGGATACAATCGGATCTTTTCTTTTTGGGTAAAGCGGGTATAATCTTACCACAGTTATTTGATAAATGGATTAGTAAAGGATATGTTGAATTTAATAGGTAAAGGGTGGCAAATAAGCCACCCTTATCTCCTTTGTTTACTCAATCCCCAATATTAGAATTCTCCCCTTGATGGAGAAGTGTGTTTTCCGATAACATTGAACAATCCTTGCCTATTTTCCTCTTTCTCAATCGTTTCAACAGCTTTCTTCTCATCCGTTTCCTCCTTTATATTTATATTATTGAAAAATTTACTATTAACTGTTTTTAAAATTACTAAAATAGGAATAGCAATATAAATCAGGAATAGTACCTTTACTATTTTTAATCTTGTTTCATTCTTTACATTTATTAATAACATCCACATATTGATTATTAATGCAATTTACATTCCAAAATGTTAAGTTACGCAATTATGTATAAATAGAATTTAATAAAATTAAATTGTGAATTTAGTATACAATGTTGTGCAAGAACTACACAATAAAAAACTTTTAGTTTATTTAATAATGCTCTCGATATAATTTAATGTCTCTTTGCCTGTGTTTTTCCACCAAAATGTTGATGCCCATTCGATAGAGCCTTTCACAAACCCGTTATATCTCTCTCTATCTTTAAGGAGATATATCACTTTATCGGCAAGATCTTTTAGATTACCATATTCATAAAGAAGACCGGATCTGCCAATTTTAACGGAATCTTTTAAACCCGGCACATTACTGGCTACAACAGGTAAGCCACAAGCATTTGCCTCAATATTTACAAGCCCCCACCCCTCTATCAATGACGGATAAACCGAAAGATATGCCTTTTGTAACAATTCCACCTTCCTTTCCTGAGAAACATATCCTGTGAAAAATACTTTATCCTGTATATTAAGATTCTGTGCAATAGATTTTAATGTATTAATATAATCGCCACTTCCAACTATCATTAATTTAATATCCATTCCTTCCAATATATAGGGCATAGCTTTTACAATATGATCAACACTTTTATATTTTTTTATCCTTCCGACATAAATAATTGTTTTTTCATTTGGCTTTTTACGATTTTTAGGTAATTTATACAAATTATGATCTATACCGCATTCAATGGTTTTTATCCTATTTCGAGGAATTCCTCTCTTTACAACATCATCTTCGGTACTTTTTGAAATAACCTCAAAATACGCATTTTTATAAACCTTCTTGATTGGTAATTCGGAAAGATAGACATATGTTGCAGATAACGGATCTACCTGATTATATATAGTTTTACCAAAAATATGAGGAATAATAGCCAATATGGGTTTATTTACATACAATGGTGAGTAGAATGGAACTTTATTAATATCATCGATAACAATGTCATAATCATTCCTTCTCATTTCATCTATTACAAGTTTAGGAACAGCAAAGTTGAAATATAATTCTCCTCCACCCCTGATTATTTTTATACCATCTATTATTTCTTCCTTTTCAGCCCCCGCAAACAATGTGGATATCTGTGTCACCGTATTTCCATTATTTACAATATAT
>CBDVEF010000226.1:0-3397 GCA_965372935.1 uncultured bacterium
CGCAAGGTAGAGTGTTAACATTAAGACAATTATTTGATTTGTATTCCGAGTCGTTTAGTATAGCTAATATAAAGATTTAGCTTGATTTTAAAATTATATTTGTTATATTTAGGTAAATAATAAAAACAGAGGTGGAAAAATGTTAAAAATGAAAATCGATAATCTTGAAGGGTTATCCGATATAGAAAAAACCCATTACAAAAAAAGTGGTGATGAGTATGTCCTTGATTTGGATGTTGAAATTAAAACATCTGAAGATACCGAGAAATTAAACGAAGCTCTCAGAAAAGAGCGATCGGATCACACTGTGACTAAGTCGAAATTATCAAAGTACAAGCAGTCTCCAGAAGAAACACAGATAGCTATGGATGAGGTTGAGGAATTAAGGATAAGGGCAGGCAAGATTGATGATGAAGCCATATCTAAACTCGTGGCGACTCGATTAAAACCATTTGATCGAGAAAAAGAAAGCTTAAATGAAAAATTATCAGAAATTACAGGAGAGAGGGATAATCTCCAATCCAAACTCACAGGTTTAGAGCTTGAGGGAGTTGTCAGAAGCGTCGCTGACGGACTCATCAATCCTTTATCTATGCAGGACGCTATTCTTCGTGCTAAGACAATGTTGACTTACAGTGAAGAAAAGCAGATGTTCGTTGATAACAATGGTGTTCCAATGAAAGAATGGTTTGAAAAAATACTTCCAGAAACCAATTGGGCAATATCTACCGATGGTACAAAGGCTCGTGGCAAGGATTTTACTGGAAAACTCTCTTCCGTTATAGATGGCGAGGTTTATGATGTAAAACACAATCCGTTCAGTAAGGATTCGCTGAATATAACCAAGCAATCAATATTAGCAAAACACAATCCAGCTTTAGCTGAAGAGCTGATAAAAATTGTAGAATAAATTAAATAAAGGAATATTATGTCAGAAGTAAGAATTGTAGATGTCTATACTCCGTTGATATTCAATCAGTATCTTGACCAAAACTTGTTAAACAGATGGAAACTTCTGGAATCGGGTTTGATCGTAACCGATGCGAATTTCAATAGAATGTTATCGTCTAAAGGCAGAAAGATAGAAATGCCCTATTGGAAAGCAATTGATCCCGTAGAGCCAAATATCAGTGTGGACGATCCTGCTGTAAAATCGACTCCACAAAAAATCACATCCGATAAAACCGATGCTATCAGACAATCTAATAACAAAAGTTGGGGTGTGATGGATTTAGCATCAGATTTAACATTGGGAACTGATCCTATAAAGGTTGTAGCAAACAAGATAGCTGATTATTGGAGAGCTGTTATGGAGGCAAAACTGATACGAACTACAAAAGGGATTGTAGTGAGTAACATAACCAACGACTCGGGTGACATGGTTGTTGATATTGCCGAACACACTGCCAATACAACTCCCGTAGATGCAAATTTGATTTCAGCTCTTGCTGTTATCGACACTTGTTTAACTATGGGTGACATGCAGATGGATATTACTCACATGGGAGTACATTCGCTGGTATATGGAAGATTGCAGAAACTCAACCTTATCATACATATCCCCGATGCAGAAGGAAGGGTAAGGATACCTACCTATCAGAACAAAACTCTTTTGGTTGATGATAGCATTCCTGTCGTTCAGGATGGCTTTATGGCTGATACGACAACTCCGAGATATGTTTTTGATACTTATCTGTACGGTAGGCGTGTTTTTGGTGTTGGTAATGGAGGCTCTAAAGTACCTTCAGAAATACAAAGGCTTCCTGACTCTGGTGACGGTGCTGGTGAAGAAGTTCTTTATTCAAGGAGAGAAAGTGTTCTTTCTATGTTCGGTATCAATTGGGTAGGAGCTACTATGGTGAAATCTTCTCCTTCGTACGCAGAATTGGAACTTGGGGTAAATTGGCTAAGAAAGTGGGATAGAAAACGCATTCCATTTGCAGTACTCAAAAGTAACGGGTAAACAAAGTAATTAAAATCTATTAAAGGCTCAAATGAGCCTTTAATTTTAACAAGGAGATTACAATGAGAGATAAAAAAATAGAATATAATGACCTCGAAGAATTAAGAAAAATTGCTAAAGAAAATTCCATTGACAATCCTGATAAAAAATCTGAATCTATGATTGCAAAGGAACTTTCAGAAAAAAAAATCACAGTAACGAAAAAAGAACCCCAAAAAGAACCCGAAGATATTTTAGCAGAGGCGGAAAAGGCTTTAGCAAAAGGAGCGGAATTGAGAAAGCAGGCTACTAAAGCATTCTCAGATAAGAAGCCAGTTGCAATTCCATCATTTGATGAACTTAGGAAGTCCTCTGCATTTGTAGATTCCAAGTCAGAAGCGATAAAACAGTTTAAATTCAGAGAAGCAGGTATCCATAAAGCGAGGTAGGCATGACAGAGATAACTCCCGATCCAAGACCTATAATAGAAATAGATGTGACTCCGTTTGAAATTACGGAAAAGTATTCAGCTGTACTTGGTAATACGACTATTGAGAATATAGATGTGTATTTGCCTTTAGCTTCGTTTTATCCCAAAGAAGCAACAATATTCAAAAATATAGGACAAAATCTACTCAAGGTATATCCCAAAGAGGGCGAATTGATAGATGACTTGCCATATTATAAAGAACTATCTCCATTAGAAAGCATAAAACTATATTCGGACGACATTAAATGGTGGATTATATAATGGATGAGATAAAAGTATTTGAAGTCTTAATTAAGTATTTTGGAGAAACGGGTTCGTTAATAATTCTAATTTTAATACTTTTCTATGGAACATTGAAATATTATCTCATTAAAAGACAAACTTCAATCATAAATAAAATTGAAAGTTATTTAAAAGTATTGTCTCAAAAATATTCAGATTCCATAACATACGAACAGTCCGAAATCATACTTAAAGAAGTTTATTATAGTTCTGCGTGTTATTTAATTAACCATATGAATATTATACTCGACCAAAACAACATTGAACGGGATTGGAAAGTTGTAATAGCTAAATGCAAAGATATAATAGACATAAATTATGCAGAGGATTTTTCAAAATTAACTAAATTTGTAGTAGATTCTATTTGTGTGGTTGAGGTTATGGAAAATCTTCGTAGAAATTACATTTATGACGGAATTGTAAGCATACTCGGAAAACAAAAAGGAAACAGTGCTAAAAAACAACTTGAATCTTTTATTAAAAATAGTTTTACTAAATTTTACAACGATGACATTATGAAAATAGACAAAAGAAAAAAACAAAATGATTAGGTATTTTAGTAAGAGACCTATAAGAAAAATAGATACAGCTATAATTCACTGTTCTGTAGCTGATTATGGAAGTTATAGATGGTTTTGGAATGTTCATGTAAGGGATAATGGATGGGATGATATAGGCTATCA
>CBDVEF010000227.1:0-3394 GCA_965372935.1 uncultured bacterium
TCTTGAAGTTACTATACATCCATTAATACTCAAATATCCATAAACATACAATGTTGAATTCTCATTAAATTTAACCTTATCATTTTAATTTCCTTCAATGATCATTGTTGCATTCACATTTACAGTTACATCATAGCTAAAACTTACGCCATCTAACACATGTACCGTTACATTTTCAGCTATTATTAATGGATAAGGAATATGTATATTCTCTAAAGTAATATCCTCATAAATTGTAATTGGTACGATAGGTTCAGAAGGAACATAAATACCTGTATTTTGAGGATTATTACGGAAGCTTCCCCATTCGATCTTGTTTGCATCTCCTTCAGTATCCCATAAATAGACTGCACCCATATAATTTCCTATAGCAATTTCATTCTTACCATCATTATCTATATCAGCAATACAAGGTGTACTCCAAATCATTTCATTTGTTATTAATGGCCAACCAACAACTCTTGATCCATCATTATTATAGCAATAAATGTTTCCATTCAAGGAAGCCATTATTATTTCCATATCACTGTCAAAATCAATATCCGCTATTAAAGGAGCAGAACCATAAACATTTAATCCTGGATCATTAATAGGAAAATTTTCATTGAATATGCTACCATTGTGGTTCCAGGCAGATAAATATTCAAAACCACCAATTAAAACTTCTATATCACCATTACTATCAATATCTCCAACCGAGATAGCGGGTGGTTGAGCAGCCGGCATACCAGATTCAGAATAAGTTCCCAAAGGGACTTCATGGCTCATATCATCCCATCCATTTACTAAACTACCATTATGATGAAGCGCATGTACATAACCCCAAAACTGGCCATCATGGTAATATAGCTCTGGTGTGTTATTGCCTACTTTTAAGGTTGAGAGAACTAAGATTTCATAGTCACCGTCATTATCAAGATCAACTATAACTGGTGGACAAACGAACCATACATAATTACCCTGGCATGTATCCTCATAGAAAGGATTAGTTATAAAGTCACTTCCATCATGATTCCAAATATAAAGCCCTCTTTTATACCCCATTATTATTTCCATATCACCATCAGCATCAAGATCAGCTACAGCAGGTACACCATAACCACTACTCGGATCAATTCCTAACCAATTAGGGTCAAAAATATTACCATTATCATCAAATACTCTGATCATTCCTTGTTCACTTACAGCAATAACTTCTTTATTTCCTATACCATCAAGGTTAGAGATAACAGGTCCTCTCCAGGATGGTCCGTCGAGTTCTGCTTCCCAAAGCTCATCAGGCTTTCCATCACCATTATCATCTGTTGTTTTATATGCAAAAACTTTATGCTGATCATCTCCACCATTACGGGTTGCTATAACAACATCAACTGTTCCATCATTATCTATATCTCCCAAAGCTGGTATATCCAAAATAGCTGCATCAAAATACATAAAACCACTCACTGTTTCAGGATCATTATCTATATCAAAAAGCTCCTCTCCATTCGAATAAAATCCCAAAATAGCACCACCTCCACCAAGTACAGTGGTGAAAACTTCCTGGTGACCATCAAAATCGATGTCATAGACATTAACAGAACCATGTATATGAGTGCTAACATCTGAATTAACAGGCCAGCCAGCATGATAGGGCAGTGTTGTCCAGGATTCAAAAGGCTCGGTTAAATAGCTTTCATTACCGGACTCTGTTACTGCACCTATTTTATAAAAGTAGGATGTCATCGGTTCAAGATATGTATCCATATAATATGATGTTCCTTCTACAATAGAGGAGTTAAGCTTCTCATAACTACCTGCTAGAGTAAAACTACGGTAGATATTATATCCTCGGATATAATAATATGGAGGATCATCTGGAGGTTGGTTGTCTGGAACTGGATCCCACCACAGGTCAATTTTGTATTGATAACAAGCAAAATCAATCGATTCATAATTAATAGATAACGGTTTATTAAGATTGAACTCATTAAATTGCCATATTCTTCCGTACTCATTGGTAATTTCCAAATTAAATGTCTCTCCTTCATAATCTTCGCTGATATCAAATACAAATAGGTCTATATTTTCATCCGAGAAAGAAAATGATGCAATTTCACCATAACTCACAATATCCTGAGTAATGTTAATAATAGGAGAATTTGAAGATAAAGTTGCAGTAACTCCTGTTGCTTCTGCATATCCTTCATTGAATAATTCGATTTTCAAAGTTACTGTTTCACCGGCTTCTATTATACCATCTTCATCTGAGTCGGTGTAAATATTTCTTACTTTATCTAATTCCGGTGCTCCAATTTGGAAATATAAATAATCTGTATGTAAATGATTTATTCCTTCATAAATAAATAGTGTATCACAAACATATTCTTCATCAGGAGTATCCGGGTCAACTTCAAATACATAATTTGATTGAGAAACTGCACTCTCTCCTGCACCAATATTACCAAAATCAGATTGGTTTTGAGTAATAGTAATTAAATCTGATTCACAAGAGAGTATTGCTGAAACATCGAGTGCATCTGTTGAACCGGAATTCGTGAGAGTAATGGATAGTTCGATTGTTTCTCCTGCATCTACCTGTCCGTCATTATTACCGGAACTGGGTTCAGCATCATCATCATCGATTGTTTTTTCAGTTACATAAAGATGAGAACCACCTGTGAGATTTACAGGAATTGTATCTTCATAGGGTAAGTAATTATGTGCTGTTACAGTAACATCCACTTCTCCCGGAGTATCAGGTGTAAAAGTAAATATTGCCGAATCTTCACTGTATAGATTTGGTATTGGTTGATAACCATAAGCTTCATCTCCTTTCTGCAGGCAGACTGTGGCTGTAACATCAGTAGCCAGGTTATTAATCGTAACGGTTATTTCATTTTCTCCATTAGTAATTTCATAAGGGGTAACCACAACATCAAGGTTTATGGGTGTATCTGTCCACACAGGCATTTCAGGGTCGCCGAGAAGATTTAACTTTTTCCTCTTAGTATATTGATTACTTAGTGTCATATTTTTAAAAGCAACACCTAAATTATATGCAGTGCTTGTCCAGCCATTAGCCTCTGTACCGTATATTTGTTCACAAAATCTTTGTGTTTGATCCCAATCACCCCAACTACCAGGACCTGAATTTCCAATTAAAGCAACACCGCCATAATTTTGATTATTGATATAATGTTCACAAATACAATTAAGATCAAATCTATTTGGTGAACAGCCCTGAGTAATAATTATCTGATAAGGGGGAATATTTTCTAAATTATCCATATCTGATCTGATAATACCTTCGCCTTTCATTTTGTTAGATGTACCCATATAGTAATAACCTGAATGGTCTAAATGACTAACTATATGAAAATTACCGAAAGGAAAGGGGCAATTTTCATAATTA
>CBDVEF010000228.1:0-3390 GCA_965372935.1 uncultured bacterium
TGGTCATTAAGACTTGTGCCGAATCTGAAATAATTAAAATTGCCCGATTCTATATAACCAATACAATTGTTGTAAACGCCTTCATTGGTAATATCGGAATATGCTCCTATCGGATACTCATCCGAATGCTTTGCATAACATACTTGCACAAAAATACCCACTACAATAATTAATCCTATTAAGATTTTTTTGTTTAACATGATTTACTCCTTAATTTTTAGTTATTCACTATTAGTTATTAGTTATTCACTATTTAACCAATGTTACTTTTTTTACTTCCAACACCTTGTCCTTACTCAGTAATTTACATAAATAGGTTCCGGGACTCAAGTCTCCCGCACTCCATGCAAAATTATTCTCTTCTACATGAAGTGCTTCGATTAATTGTCCTTTGATATTATAAATATGGAGACTCAGGTCTCGAAAGCGGTTTGTAGTGATCTCAAAATTGATCTCATTGTTAAAAGGATTGGGATAGACATTCATGAATGATTGCACTATATCTCCCGGAGAACCGGGATCGTCTATTGAATAAGGGGTTGTTTCCTCCAGGTCTCCGTTGCCGGCATAGACATAGACTCTTCCCCTATAGATATCTCCTCCCCCATAATCCTTTGGAGCTGAAGCAGCAATATCGGCAAAACCATCCCCGTTCACATCGCCCACCTTGAGCTCATACCCAAAATACTTATTGTAGGTATATGCCTCCAATTCAAGGTCTATGGAAGCATTTGCATGTTGACTTCCAATAAACACCATTATCCTCCCTGTATAAACTCCATAAGAGGGGCTACCTAATACCTGATCATCGTATCCGTCATTGTTCAAGTCCCCGTAATCGATCGCATTATCACCACTGAGTCCACCACCCGGATTGGGAGAAACTAAATCGGGGATGGTATCGATCACAGGTGAATTAAACCATAGCTTCTTAAGATTATAACCCAGGAATCCCCAGAAATCGTCCTTGCCGTCTCCATTGAAATCACCGGCTGGGTACCCGCCCGGTATATAATAATCATATGTTGAGAGACTGTCACACAGTATTACCTGTTCAAAGGGCTCAGAACCGTCATTGCCGTAGTAGAATACATTACGGAACGACCAGTCCGGATATTGAGTGCAGTATCCCATCTCAAAATCATCGTACCCGTCATCGTTCACATCTCCCACTCCGTGTATTCGTGTCGCATAATTTGTTAAACCGTAATTGCCAAAGTACTCGACCGTTAATGTGTCTCCACCCCATATAAAATAGTAATCCATAGTCTGAACAAGTTGTATATAGAATGCAGCATCATCATAGCCGTCATTGTTAATATCACCCATCCAGGTAATTGGACCAAGAAAATTAGTAGCTCCAGGTATCTCATATGTAAAATCTACTGTTGTATCACATTCCACACTGCCGTATAGTATCTTTACAAAATTAGTTATACCTTCTTCTCTGTGCGTAAATCCCAAATCCTCTATGCCGTCATTATTTACATCACCAATATTCGCAATATGATACCCTAAATTCCAGTTCGCATTTGGAGAAGTAATGGTAAAATCAGCGTCAGCATCGAAAGGGTCACCGCCAAGGTAGAAGTAGATCCTTCCCCAATGGTACTCCTCATCTTCACCCTCAGGACCCCATTTCGGCGAACCAACTACCACATCGTCATACCCGTCATCATTGAAGTCCAACACCGCAACACCTTCTCCAAACTGAGACTTCCCGTGTTCGCCTTCCATGGTAGCGAGCAAATCCATATAATTCTCGGAAAGAAGCGGAGTTGTAAATATCAGTAAACTCAAAAGTAAAAAAATATGTTTCATACTATACCTTCTTCCTTTTATTGGGGTTAATTCTTAAAAATTTATTTCTTGTTGTAAAGAAATTCTTTCAATATTTCACCAATGTTACTTTTTTTACTTCCAACACCTTGTCCTTACTCAGTAATTTACAAAAATAGGTGCCGGGACTGAGTTCTACCGGAATCCAAACGAAGTTACTCTCATCGACGATGAGAGTTTCTATTAATTGTCCTTTGATATTATAGATACATACCCGTAGATCCCGAAGGTGGTCTGTTTTAATCTCAAAATTGATCTCATTGTTAAAAGGATTGGGATAGACATTCATGAATGATTGCACTATATCTCCCGGAGAACCGGGATCGTCTATTGAATAAGGGGTTGTTTCCTCCAGGTCTCCGTTGCCGGCATAGACATAGACTCTTCCCCTATAGATATCTCCTCCCCCATAATCCTTTGGAGCTGAAGCAGCAATATCGGCAAAACCATCCCCGTTCACATCGCCCACCTTGAGCTCATACCCAAAATACTTATTGTAGGTATATGCCTCCAATTCAAGGTCTATGGAAGCATTTGCATGTTGACTTCCAATAAACACCATTATCCTCCCTGTATAAACTCCATAAGAGGGGCTACCTAATACCTGATCATCGTATCCGTCATTGTTCAAGTCCCCGTAATCGATCGCATTATCACCACTGAGTCCACCACCCGGATTGGGAGAAACTAAATCGGGGATGGTATCGATCACAGGTGAATTAAACCATAGCTTCTTAAGATTATAACCCAGGAATCCCCAGAAATCGTCCTTGCCGTCTCCATTGAAATCACCGGCTGGGTACCCGCCCGGTATATAATAATCATATGTTGAGAGACTGTCACACAGTATTACCTGTTCAAAGGGCTCAGAACCGTCATTGCCGTAGTAGAATACATTACGGAACGACCAGTCCGGATATTGAGTGCAGTATCCCATCTCAAAATCATCGTACCCGTCATCGTTCACATCTCCCACTCCGTGTATTCGTGTCGCATAATTTGTTAAACCGTAATTGCCAAAGTACTCGACCGTTAATGTGTCTCCACCCCATATAAAATAGTAATCCATAGTCTGAACAAGTTGTATATAGAATGCAGCATCATCATAGCCGTCATTGTTAATATCACCCATCCAGGTAATTGGACCAAGAAAATTAGTAGCTCCAGGTATCTCATATGTAAAATCTACTGTTGTATCACATTCCACACTGCCGTATAGTATCTTTACAAAATTAGTTATACCTTCTTCTCTGTGCGTAAATCCCAAATCCTCTATGCCGTCATTATTTACATCACCAATATTCGCAATATGATACCCTAAATTCCAGTTCGCATTTGGAGAAGTAATGGTAAAATCAGCGTCAGCATCGAAAGGGTCACCGCCAAGGTAGAAGTAGATCCTTCCCCAATGGTACTCCTCATCTTCACCCTCAGGACCCCATTTCGGCGAACCAACTACCACATCGTCATACCCGTCATCATTGAAGTCCAACACCGCAACACCTTCTCCAAACTGAGACTTCCCGTGTTCGCCTTCCATGGTAGCGAGCA
>CBDVEF010000229.1:0-3350 GCA_965372935.1 uncultured bacterium
TATTATATCATTCTACGATTGAAAAGGATTTAATCAGAACCTTTGGAAAAGGTATATTAATAGGAAAAGAAATAAGTAGGAAGAAACTTGGAGAAGTAGTTTTTCGGGACAAAGATAAATTAAAGGAATTGAATAATATTTTTAGTCCAGTATTAAAAGCTGAAATTATTGCAAGAATTAAGCAATACAAAAGCATTATTCTCGATATGGCTATATTAAAACAGTATACACTGGATATATATCTTGATATAGTAATATTTGTAGATGCAGATGAAAAGATTCGTGTAAGAAGATTACTCCAAAGAGGTTTTGAATTAAATGATATAAAAAACAAAATTGCAATGCAAAATCTTACACCTTCATCGGGTGAAATTCTCTTTGTGAATAATTTTAATAATTTAAAATCTCTTGAATTGGAATTGGACAATATTATAAATATTATATCTTAAAATTTATATCCTATAACCTTTCTGAGAAGATCCTTTCTCAGAATTTTATCTTCATCTGTTTCAACACCCTTTATAGACATTCCATCGACAATACCAAGCACCCCTCTTCCCAGATACGTTTCTGCCAAAATCACATCAACATCATTTGCTGTGGCTGCAAAAATCGTGCATACTTCCTGAAGATTCTTAATCTGTGTAAGGATATTTATAGGATATATATCCCTTAGAAAAATAAGGAATGAATGTCCTGCTTTAATCTCATTTAAGTTAGATATGCAAAGATCAACACATTCTTTATCCGTTCCCTCATACCTTATCAAGTATGGTGGAGAGGCTTCTGAGAAGGCAATCCCAAATTTTCCTTTGGGGCATATAGTAATTATTGTTTCATATAAATCTTCTATTGATTTTATAAAATGAGATTGTCCAAAGATAAGATTATATTTATTGGGATTTTTAATTCTATGTTTGAGCAATTTTATTTTTTCCATTGATTGAATTTATACTATTCGAATATTTCAGGTGGTGTACCGGCTAATGATTCAAGATTAATTGTCATCATCACTCCAACACCCGGTTCATTAAAATCAATATTCGAATCTTTTAAAATTATAATTAGCTCCTCAACAACATTAGGATCGTCAGTTACTCCAATAATAACTTTTCTATATTGTTTAGCACTTTCAAGACCGAATCTAAATCCAGCAAATATAGGGATACCCTCAGCAAGGAATTGCCCCAACCCTTCACTGTCTATCATAGTTGCATCTGTAATACCTACCTCAACAAGAGCAGATGAAATATCTTCTTCATATTCTTCCTTATTAAGAATAACGATAAGAAGATAATTATTTTCCATGTATTACCCTTCCATCCTTAGTTTGGATAGTGCCTTGAATTGGACATTGATTGTCAAATTTCTTTATTATATCGAGTATTCCCGAAGCATTACTTGCATCCATAATTTCCTCTTTGATTTCCTCATGTCTTAGGAATCTCGCAATTCTTGCAATTGTCTGAAGATATTGTTTATTAGCGTCAAGTGGAGCTGCAATCATAAATAATATATGTACGGGTTCACCATCAAGTGATTTGAAATCTATTCCCTCTTTTGACCTGGCAAACAGAATGGACATATCTCTAACATCTTCGCATCTTCCATGTGGAATTGCTATTCCCTTCCCGATTGCTGTCGTTTAGTTTTCCTGTCTTTTGATAATTGAATTGAGAAAATTATACCGATTTACTAATTTAACTGCATTATCAATTTTACCGACAAGTTCTTTAATAACAGCAGTTTTTTCCTTTGCTTTTACCTCTAAAAGGACAAGGTTTTCAGACATAAATGATAATAGCATATAATCCTCCTTACATTTTTTGGTATTATAACACCACTTATTTTTACTGTCAACAAAAATTATTCAAATTTTATAAAAATCTTTTTTATTCAATTAGGATAATTCTTCTTATATCAGCAATTTTACCATTAATAGATGCAGAATACAGATAGACACCTCTCTTCATTCTCTCACCATTAATATCTCTTCCATCCCAATATATTAAATATGACCCTCGTTTTAAATTTCTTTTAATTAATGTTTTAATATGCCTGCCGGTAATCGAGTAAATGCAAATTTCAACATCAATTTCATTATTAATTTCAAATCCAATAGAAATATTTTTATTGAAAGGATTCGGTGAAATCTGATATAAACTAAATTCATTATGTGTCTTACTATATTCTTTGATCCCCCATTCTTCAGGGAAGTATGCTCTTGTAACAAGAGATGTGTCTATAATAAAAGGGTTCGGACAATTATTCTGATATCCGGCAATTGCCCATGTCCGTGTAATTTCATCATTATCAGGGGGATCACCCCTATGCCATTGTTTAAGATCTTCCCTTTGCCCCATATAGAAAGATGAGTCCCCTCCTGTGGCAGTAAAATATTCAGGTTTATACATTGTATAAAAATAGAACATACCCCTTGCAATATTCCCTTTAACAATTTCCCTCGGTTCGAAAAAACCTGCATAATCAAATTCAGAGTATTCATCAATATTAGATGTGGGTATTGAATAAAGTGTATCTCTTAATCTAAACCACATATCCGTTTCACTGTCTATTATATCATTGAAAGGATAATTTCCTCTCGCTTGATTTACACCTCCATCACTTGCATAGAGATGGTGCAAATCCGATTTTGCAATTCCGTAATCTGCCCCTAAACTCCTTGGCCATGTATGTTCGCAATTAACACCATTACTATCCCATGCCCAGGCAGTAGGGTCAAAACCCGGTTTCATCCAGATTTTATAACCTGCATATATACACTCCAAACTGTCATTGTGATTATCTATAACACCGTAAAGCGTATCTCTACCTGCATTATATCCGAGTGTATTTGATGGCTTATAGTGTGCTATCAGGGAATCTATCAGAGAATCTCCCAAACAATCAGGGAATAACATATCTGCCATTATATGTATATTTATCAGATTTAGTATAATGATAAAAATAACAATCTTCATCTTACTCATATTTAAATAATAGGTTTAATATAATAAAATGTCAACTGCAAAGGGGAACAGATGGGTAGATAGGTATGGACATACTAACCAGTTTAAGGTGAGAGGAATGGATTAAATCCATTCCTCTCTGTTCTAATTATTCCTGCATCACCTCTTTGTCATTTCTCATCCCCTTTGTGTCATTCCTGCGAAAGCAGGAATCTACTCCTTTTTGTCATCGTATTCAAAATATGTGTCATATCCTGTCTCCCTTTTTTGTCATATCCCCCTTCTTGAAATAAAGTTTAAAATTATCTCTTACCCCTTAGTGAAATTTGGTGTGATAAAGTTTGGCTTAAGGATGGATTCCTGCTTTCGCAGGAATGACAA
>CBDVEF010000230.1:0-3333 GCA_965372935.1 uncultured bacterium
TCTGGATGGATTTATCACTTTCCCATTTATAAAATATTTTTAAATACCCCTCTGCAAGAGGAATGATTTTAATCATTTTCTTTATTTATAAAATCTATTGCCTTTCTAATCCTATCCAATGACCTGTTTTTCCCGACAAATTCCATAAGATGAAAAAGACTGGGACCTACGGTTTTCCCTGTAAGAGCAAGTCTTGTAGGATGAATTAACTTACCTGCATTAATACCTCTCTCTTCTACAATTTTTCTATACAGGTTTTCAATAACATCCGGTGAAAATTTATCCAATTTCTCAATCTCACCTAAAAGCAGTGTTAAATAATTCACACTATAATCATTAAGAAAATGTTTTTTAACCCCTTTTTCATCATAATTATCAAATTCCTGAAAGAAATAATACCCCGTATCAACAAAATCAGTAAGCAGTCTTGCTCTTTCCTTAATTAAATCTATAATTCTCATTAGTGTATTATGATCGAATAAAGACAAATTAAAGTTTACATTTTTCCATAATGGTTTAACATATCGATAAAGCTCTTCTGCATCCATATGCTTAATATACTCTGCATTTATCCATAGTAATTTTTTCTTGTCAAATATTGCACTTTTTTTACTTAAAGCTTCTATAGAAAAATGATCGATTAATTCCTCCCTGGATAGTATTTCCTTTTCTCCAGCTGGAGACCATCCAAGAAGAGCAAGGAAATTCACAAACGCCTCCGGAATATAGCCCATATCTCTATAGTCGGTCACAGCAACAGTTCCCTTCCTTTTAGACAATTTACTTCTATCTTCGCCTAGAATAAGTGGGAGGTGAATAAATTTAGGAACATCCAAATCGAGAGCTTTATATATTAAAATCTGTTTGGGGGTATTAGATATATGATCTTCACCTCTCATAATATGTGATATTCGCATACTTGAATCATCGATTACCACAGCAAAATTATAAGTAGGATAACCGTTACCCCTTACAATAACAAAATCCTCTATCTCACTATTGTCCCGTTTTATTTCGCCATGGAGACCATCGCTGAATGTTGTAATACCCTCAGGAACTTTAAATCTAAGTGCAAAAGGTCTTCCTTCTTTTTCATACCTTTTCTTCTGTTCCTCGGTAAGGTTTAGACAATGTCTATCATATTTCCACGCCTTTCCTGCTGATATAAATTTATTCCTTCTCTCCTCTATCTCCTCTTTATTGCAATAACATCTATATAAATAACCCTTCTTTTCCAGTATATTTGCAGCTTCTCTATATTGATCAAATCGCTCAGACTGAAAATATGGACCTTCATCCCAATCTATACCAAGCCACTTTAAACTTTCAATAATTATATCAACCATATCTTTGGTTGATCGTTCAATATCTGTATCCTCAATGCGAAGAATAAATTTTCCTCCATTTTTTCTTGCAAAGAACCAATTATATAATGCCGTATGAGCTGTCCCTATATGCAAATAACCTGTGGGACTTGGTGCTATTCTAACTCTAATCTCATTCATAATTACTCCTTTCTCTTTATTCGAAAATAACATAAGATCACTCCTAAAACCACACTCCACAAAGCTGTTAATCCCATCTGAAAATGTATGGACAAACTAAATGTAAGCGTATGAGCCGGAATCCAAAACCATATTAATGTTAAAATCGCCCATTTAATATTCTTCCAATTGTCCTTTTTCTCAATAATATTATCAAAATATCGATGTAAAATAACCAATAATGGACCAAAAAGAATATTGATAAAAAATGATTTTGCAAATGCATTTTGTATGTTTGAATGAAAAGCATTAGGTAACATATTATGCTTTACAAGTTCTTTCGGAAATGCTGAAAAACCTATAAATGCATATTTAATCATAATTGCCAGAATACTTCATGATAACATTTTAAAAATCAAGATATTAAATTTAAAAGGGAATCCTCTTCTGCCCCTTATATAATATGCTATAATTTCTCCTAATGTTCCCAAAATTGCAAATTGGATACACTCATTTAAAATAGTATGCTGTTTAACAAAATAAATATAATAATTCATAGATACCTCTTTCTGGAGTATATATAACATTTTTAAATATATATGACAAGTTATTTAAAAGAAACTTTCCTTTAATATTTGTTGCCAATCCTCAAATTTAGAAGGCTTTATAATTATATTTTTTCTATTATGTTTTATTATTATACTATTTTTCTTAAAACTCAAAGTAGATGCATCCTTTTTACTAATCTCCATAACAGGTTTCATATAATTATATACTGCTAATTTATCCCTAAATAATACCAAATAACAATAACTACTCTTTCTCTTTGCTACTGATAAATCAGTGTAATTTATATATTCTTCATCAAATATAATTTCATCATCAAAAATGTTTTTCGGTTTCTTGCCGGAAAAATAAATAAGAAAAAAAATCAGTAAGAACGATATAACTATAATGATAAGATATACAAAATCATTATAGTAAATGGGAATAGGTAACTCAATATTCGGTGATATAATTTTATGATCCCTGTAATAACAGAATTTCAATATATTATTCATTATATTCAATGATTTAATCAGTGAAATCGATGATACACTCAAATATATCGATGTAGTGTCGATATTTAATGAATAAACGACTGTATTATCATTCTTATTTCGAAATATATAGAAGATTGAACCATAGGGTTTTATAAATTCTTCTTTATAGAGCACTTTCTTTTTATCCTTTGGGAGATTATATATATCTATTTTTGGCTTTTCAGCAATTAAAACCAAAACATCTCTCTTCCTGAGAGAATAAACATCCCAACCTTTACTCTCATACTTTACAATTTTATAATTATTCGGAACATCTATACTCATTCCCTTCCATGATAATTTACTATAATTATCAGCACCTATACCATAGAAAAAATATATTAAAGCAATAATTGTAATTGTAAATATTATTGTAATAAAATATAAAAATTTTCTCATATTGATAAAATAGCAGAAAGAAAACAAGAAAGCAAGTATAATTCGTGGTTAATTCTCCCTTTTCGGCTGATTTCTGGCGTCTGGGATCTGATGTATATTATTCGTGAATTCCTGAGATAAAGTTTGGTTAAGGATAGATTCCTGCTTTTGCAGGAATGACAACGTCAATAGGAACGGACGAAAATTGTAAAATGAAATTTGTGAAATGATATTTCTCCCCCCCTCCCTTCTATTCCCTCTCACCTGTGGAGGGAAAGTTAAAATTTATTCTCCTTAGTGAAATTGAGGTAATAAATTATTTCCCCTCTCTTTGGTGAAATTCGTTGATATTCTCTTTCCCTTTTCGGCTGGTGTCTGATGTCTGGTGT
>CBDVEF010000231.1:0-3323 GCA_965372935.1 uncultured bacterium
TTTCAGTTACTTGTATTTAATAAGATTGATATCATATATAGCTATTTTATTTTTACTGCTCTTATCTTATTTGAAAAGCTTTACATTGCTACTGTAATTAAAGCATTTTATCTTAAAAAAGGTATAGATGTTTGCAGAATTGCTATTGTCGGGAATACTGATAAAACCAGCTATATCGTTGATTATATTAAAAGTCTTGATAAAAGAAAATTTATATTACAAGGTGTTATAGGAAAGAAAAACGATTTTTACAATGAGCATATTATAGGGACATTTGAAAACTTCGATAAAATTATTAATAAATACAACATAAATACTGTCATAATAACCCTGGATAAGAATGAGAAGGAAGAAATTTTAAAACTTATAACAAAATGCAGAAATAGCAATATTTCCATATATCTGATATCCGATTTTTTTGATATAGTTGACAGTGGCAATACGACATCATTAAGCGGATTGCCAATAATTAATCTCACATCAAATAGCGATAAAAACATCTATCTTGCTATAAAGAGAACAATTGATATTGCAATATCTCTTTGCTGTATTATAATGTTATTTCCTCTAATGATATTTATTTCATATATAATAAAATTAAATTCAAAGGGACCTATTATCTTTAAACAGGAAAGAGTGGGAAAGGATGGAAAACCTTTTATAATGTATAAATTCAGATCAATGTATTTCAATTCCATGCATATTGCTCATAAGCAATATATCGAGAAATTTATACTGGAACAAAACGATGATAGTGTTTACAAAATAAATGGTGATCCTCGAATTACAAAAATAGGCAGGATATTAAGGGAAACAAGTCTTGATGAATTACCACAAATATTTAATGTTCTGAAAGGAAATATGAGTATAATCGGACCAAGACCAGCGATTGGATATGAGGTTGGTATTTATAAAGATTGGCATAAAAAAAGACTTAGAGTTAAACCCGGAATAACGGGTTTCTGGCAAATAAATGGGAGGAGTAAAGTTAAATTCGATGATATGGTTATTCTGGATATATATTATATAGAAAATTGGTCACTACTACTCGATTTTATTATCTTATTAAAAACAATACCAGTTGTAATACAGAAAAAAGGAGCCTATTGATGAAATTTCAGAATATTAAAAATACCAAATTGGGGAATAATGTAAAGATATACGATTTTGTAAATATATATGATTGTGAAATAGGAAATAATACGAAAATCGGGACATTTGTTGAAATACAGAAGGGGGTAAAGATAGGGAACAATTGTAAGATCTCTTCTCATACATTCATCTGTGAGGGAGTTACAATTGAGTCTGAAGTCTTTATCGGACATAATGTCTCATTTATCAATGATAAGTATCCCCGTGCAGCTAAAAACAGTTGTCTTTTAACAGAAGAAGATTGGACATTAGAGAAAACCATAGTTAAAAAAGGTGTATCGATAGGGACTAGTGTTACTATACTATCCGGTATCACAATCGGAAAGAACAGTATAATCGGAGCAGGTAGTGTTGTGACAAGAGATATACCTAATAATGTAATAGCTTTTGGTAATCCTGCAAAAGTTATTCGAACAATAGAGAATGAGTAATTGACAAATCATTTTTATTCTGCTATTTTATTGCCCGAAGGGGCAGTAGCTCAGATGGGAGAGCGTCTCCCTCGCACGGAGAAGGTCGGCGGTTCAATTCCGCTCTGCTCCACTATATTTGAAATTATACGGGCAGGAATTACCTGTCAAACCCCGCCAGGACCGAAAGGTAGCAACGGTAAGATGGCTCTGATTCGCTGCCCTTTTTCAATATTTAATGTTAAAACGAGAATTAAATAATGAGTTATCTTGTATTTGCACGAAAATATAGACCAAAATCATTCAAAGAGGTAATAGGGCAGGAGCATATTACAATCACACTTGCAAATGCTATAAAGAAAAACAGAATAGCTCATTCCTTTCTTTTTACAGGTCCAAGAGGAACGGGAAAAACATCTACTGCAAGAATACTTTCAATGTCCTTAAATTGTGAATCCGGACCAAAAGAAAATCCCTGTCAAAAATGCACAAATTGTATTGAAATACAGAAGGGAATAAATCCCGATGTTATTGAAATAGATGGAGCAAGCAATCGGGGAATAGACCAGATAAGAGAATTAAAGGAGAATATTTACTTCTCACCAGTAAGAAGTAAATACAAAATATATATTATTGATGAAGTTCACATGTTAACTCGTGAAGCATTTAATGCTTTACTTAAAATTCTCGAAGAACCACCCGCCCATGTTATATTCATATTTGCAACAACAGAACCACATAAACTTCCTGAAACTATTATATCCAGATGCCAGAGATTTGATTTTAGAAGGCTTACTATCCATGAGATTACAAATCAATTAAAAAGTATTTCACATAATGAAAAGATAGAAATTGATGAAGATGCTTTATTAAAAATTGCTAATCTTTCTGATGGATGTCTAAGAGATGCAGAAGGTTTTCTTGATAAAGCATTCTCGTTTTCCGAAGATAGAATTACAACAGATACGGTTAATAGATTGTCAGGTGTCCCAGATTTTTCAATTTTTAAAGTACTATTAAAATATATTAATGAGAAAAATAGTTCCGGCATCTCAAATATTGTAAATACGATTTACAACTCCGGATATGACATATCCCTTTTCATACAACAACTAATAAAATTTTATAGAATAATATATCAGTTGAAATTATCTAACAATAATATAAAAGAATTTTCTGATGATATAATTAACTCTTTAAGGGAGTATACAAATTATTCTGAGACATCGCTCATTGCTACAATTAACACCTTATTTGAAATTGAAAGCAATATAAAATACACACCAATTTCTTCTATATATCTTGAAATTAAACTAATTTTCATTTCTAATCTTGACAAATTTATTGATATTGACACATACATAATTAATTCCAAAAATTTACAAAACATGGACTATGAACCAATTAAAAAGAAAAATGTACATTGTGACAAAAATAATATATCTAAAAATAATACAATCTCAACATCTAATCCTAAGAACTGGGATGATTTTCTTGAATATATTGATAGCAATTCACCACGGCTTCACCCCTTTTTGATTGATACACATTTAATATCAATTGATAAAAATGTAATCAGTGTAGTAACAAAGAATGAAATACATAAAGATATGCTCATCAATAACTATGCCAATAATTTTCAAAACCTAATCAATCAATTTTTTAATGGGACATATAAAATAGTAATTAATGTATCGAAAGGTTTATCCGAAAATATTAAAGAAAAAGAAGATAATAATTTAGATCTTATAAAGAAAGTAT
>CBDVEF010000232.1:0-3312 GCA_965372935.1 uncultured bacterium
ATATTTTCTATTCGGGGATGGGAGGATCAGGTGTATGTGGAGAGGTAATAAAAAATCTTTTAAAGTCCAAAAATATACAGGTTTACATTAACCATAGTTATGATTATTTTTCCAATAAATTTTCCAAGAATGACATTCATATATTTTCAAGTTACTCTGGAAACACAGAAGAGACACTTTCTGCTTTTAGAAAAGCGGGCAATATTGAAAATAGATATATAATTACTTCAGGGGGGAAATTGGAAGAAATAGCAATGGAGCAAAATTTGCAAGTCATTAAATTAAAAAAAGGTTATCAACCGAGAATCATTTTTCCCTATACACTTGGTGCGGTATTAACATTTCTAAACTATTTTAAAATGTATCAGGATGTTGATTCCAGAATGATAGTTAAACACCTAAAGGCAATAAAGAATAACGGTTTGGTGCATAAAAAATTAAAGCAAATTGCAATGAGTATCGAAGATAATATAGTTTCAATATTCAATTCAATTGATATTTCAGGAGTAGCCCTTAGATTGTCTGCACAAATGAATGAAAACTCAAAACTATATACCCATATCTCAAATTTCCCGGAATGTAATCACAATGAAATTCTTGCTCTGGAACATATGAAAAAACTACCATTAAAAGCAATCTTTATCGAATCAAAATATGATTATGATAGAATTAGACTAAGAATGGATATTATTAGAAATATGCTAAAAAATAGCGGGATTGAAATATTTTGCCTTAAAACAGATTCTATTAATTATCTTGATGAAGTAGTTTCGCTTATATATATGGGTGATATACTAAGTGTCTATATAGCGATAGATAGAAGTGTAGTCGCAGGTGATATTGATGAGATTGAGAACTTAAAGAAGGAGTTAAAGAAACGATGAAAGTTATAATACCTGCTGCAGGTAGAGGAACCAGACTGCAACCACATACTTTCAGCATACCCAAACCATTAATTAGATTTGCAGGTAAATCAATGATTGAGCATATAATTGATAATATAGAAAAAGCAAAGATATCGGAGTATATATTTATTGTTGGTTACTTAAAAGAAGCATTTGTTAAGTATTTTAATGGAAATATTTATGGGACAAGTTTATCTTATGTTGATCAGCTCGAGCAAAAAGGTTTAGCAGATGCAATATATAAAGCGAAAGGGCTATTTAAGAAGGATGAAGAAGTATTAATAATACTTGGAGATACTCTTTTTGATGCTGATATAGTTAAACAGATAAAGAAAGGTGAATCTTTTGTCTGTGTTCATAAGGTAGATAATCCAGATAGATTTGGAGTGGTTTATTTAGATGAAGATGGATATATTACAGATCTGATAGAGAAGCCAAAGGAATCAAAATCCGATTTGGCGGTTATAGGAATATATTATTTTAATTCAGCCTTTAGTTTATTTAAAAGTATAGATTTTGTTTTAAGTAATAATATAAAAACAGCTGGAGAATTTCAAATCACGGATGCATTGAATTACTTTGTAAAAACTGGGGGAAAACTGCGTGCTGTACCGATTGATAAATGGTATGATTGTGGGAATAGAGAAAAACTAATAGAAACTCAGAGATTATATATTAAAAGATATAATAAGCATATATCGAATAATAACTGTTCTATTATTGAACCTGTATATATTGACGAATCGGCAATTGTTGAAAACTCGATAATCGGCCCATATGTTTCTATTGATAAAAATGCTTTTATTAAAAATTCAATTATTTCAGATACAATTATTGGTATATTATCACACCTGGAGAATGCAAATATAAAATCATCGGTAGTTGGTGATGAATCCAGATATATCAATATTCCGGAAATTATTGACCTTGGCAGTAAATCGGAGATTACAAAAGGAGGTATAGGGTGAACAAGATACTATTAACTTCTGAATCTGTTACAGAGGGGCATCCTGACAAAATGTGTGATATTATTTCTGATTCGATATTAGATAGATTAATTGAATTGGATAAGGATTCAAGGGTAGCATGTGAAACGCTGACAACAACTGGTCTTGTTTTTGTATCAGGAGAAATCACAACCAAAGAATATATTAATATTACAGAAATAATAAGGAAAGTAATACATGATATCGGTTATACGGACCCAAGTTATGGCTTTGATTATGAAACCTGTGCTGTTATTACTTCAATTCAGGAACAGTCCTCTGACATTGCTTTGGGGGTCAATATTGGAGGTGCTGGGGATCAGGGTATGGTGTTTGGTTACGCATGCAATGAAACGGATGAATTGATGCCAATGCCAATTATGATGGCTCATAAACTTGCGAAACAACTTGCCAATGTAAGAAAATCCTCGCAATTACCCTACCTTAGACCTGATGGCAAGACACAGGTAACAGTTGAGTATGAAAATGATAAACCTAAAAGAATCGATACCATAATTATTTCCGCTCAACATAACCCTGAAGCCAGGGAGGAGGATATAAAAAAAAATATTATTGAATATGTGATTAAGCCAATAATTCCGATAAATTGTATTGATAAAAATACAAAATATTATATAAACCCAACAGGCAGATTTGTAATAGGTGGACCCAAAGCTGATACCGGTTTGACAGGAAGAAAGATAATGGTCGATACTTATGGAGGACTTGCCAGACATGGAGGTGGGGCATTTTCAGGCAAGGATCCGTCAAAAGTGGATAGATCTGCTGCATATGCGGCAAGGTATGCGGCTAAAAATATTGTAGCAGCAAAGTTAGCGGATAAAATAGAGATTCAATTGTCGTATGCAATAGGGGTAGCTGATCCGATATCCATTTCTGTGAACACTTTTGGAACAGGGACAATTGAAGATATGAAGATATTAAAGATTATCAGGAATCTTTTTGATTTTACACCTCTTGGGATAATCGACATGCTTGACCTTAAAAAACCAATATATAAGTATACTGCATGTTATGGACATTTTGGCAGAACGGAAAAGGGTTTCACATGGGAAAGAACCGATATGGTAGATGAAATATTACAAGAGGTAGGTAAGTAATGAAATATAAGATAAAGGATATCGGTTTTGCGGGTGAGGGTATAGAAAGGATAGAATGGGCAAGTAGGCATATGCCTGTACTTAAGAAATTGGAGATTGAATATAAAGACTTAAAGCCATTTAAAGGTAAAAAGATTGCAGCATGTTTACATGTTACTACGGAGACAGCCAATTAAAAGAAACTTTTAAAGAATGTTGGTGATGAAGTAACTATATGTGAATCAAAAGATTAATGAACACATATCTATAAAGAAACTAAAAAAAAGATGTCTATAGCTCATAAAATATATAATATGAAAA
>CBDVEF010000233.1:0-3303 GCA_965372935.1 uncultured bacterium
TTATTACACCATTATTTGGAGATATGGCATATGACTTAAATAAAATTAGCAAACAGGAATTAGGAAAATTTATAAAAAATAGGCAGATTGCTGAAAAGCTAATATTATACAGAAATGATTACGGTTCTTTCTCCAGTATATATGAACTATGGAATATTGATGGAATGACAAAAGAAATATTTTTATTTCTCAAAGAGAACTGCTCACTAATCCCTTTAAGGGAGATTTCAAGGAGTGAGCAAAAGATTGAATACCTGAAGTCGAAACTTGCTTCTGAGGATAGTCCTAGAGAAGGGGCAATTGACTTGTGGGAAAATTTACTTATGTATCCTATGGATATTAATAATGCTACATATAAAGAGATTGTAAATATTGACCGTGTTAGCAATGTTGATGCAGCAGCAATTGTCAACCATAGAAAAAAATGGGGAACATTCAGATATGTCTCGAACATCAATCATATTGAATATTTAACCCATTATGGTACTGTAAATCTTCGCGATTATATAAGAGTCGGTGGTGATAAATATCTAAAACCCTTTTATGGATATTTTAGAACAAATATCGAAAGTGAAAACCAATTAGCCTATTTTGACAGTAATATATCAGCTCTTATTGCTTTACTTAACTCTTCTATAAGTGCTCTTAATGATACGGGAGATACATATTCCGCACTATATAATACTGGTTGGACAGATAATGAAATAGTGAGATTAAGAAACGATCTTAGTAAAGCTAAAAGTGAATTAACAGATATCAAAATGCTACCGAATATATCAGAGAAACTCAAATTCGGTTATAGAGATAAAATTACAGGAGGAGCTTCCTTCTTTAAGAATAATGGCAGAAATGAATTACTTAAAGGATATCTATCCATTTCAAATTATCCTGTTTTAAAGAATTTAATACTTGGGAATTACAGAGTTACATTTAATCATGGACTTATGATAGATAATACCGATGAAGTAAGAAGTAGAATATTAAGTAGAACCGATGGTATTTTTGGTGATTTAACTTCAAATAGAGAATTTATGTTTAAAGGAGCAGCAACAGAACTTGATATCTGGAATTTTAATTTTATTGGTTTCTATTCAAATGCAAAAAGAGATGCCATTCTCAATAGAGATACAACCTCATTTAATATGTTAATAGACCTTCCTTATAATCTTACTATCTTTGACAATAAAGTTACTGAAACAACATATGGTGGAAAACTTGATTTTAATCTCGGGAGATTTAATAGGGTTCCAGCAGGTACATTCATCGGAGTCGAAGGATTGAATATCTCATATGATAAATTATGGCAACCTGCTCCCGAAGAACTTGATATACCTGGTGATGCCAATTCTATCATAGATCCGAATTATACTACTTTAAAGGGAGATAGCACACTTCAGTACCTTGGTGGTTATTTTAAAACGGTTATAAAGAACTCATCTATCGATTTGGAATACATTAAAAGTTCTAAAGATGGATATGCATTTACAGGAAAGGTTGATATATTCTTCGATAATTTTTCTCTTAATGCAATGTACAGAGACTATGATGTTGCATATTTTAACCCGTATATGAGAGGATTTATGGAACAGGACAGATTTGACGATGGTCTATTTGAAAAAGATTACAGATTGCTTAACCCACTCTATTCATACCTTCAGGATTTCCCCTCCCCTAAATCTGAAAAGGGTATATATCTTGGTACCAGATATAAATTCTCTCAGAGTTTTACAATCACACATCTCTATATCGATTTGTGGCAAAACAAAGCATATAGTCTTAACAACTATAGAATTCAGGGAGAACTTGAATATAGACCGATATTTCCTCTTCATATTAGACTAAAGGGGAAATACCAATCCAAATATCTATATAAGGAAATAGAACCTACAAATTCAAGAACATTCGAATCTACATTTAGGGTTTTTGCAACATTTCCCAATAGAGATTATCTTAATACCGAAATCAGGTATGGTCAGGTTCATTTAGCATCAAACCCAAAATATGATTCTAGAGCATTAATTAATGGTGGATATATAAACACATCATTTGACCACAAATTTAGCAATAATCTTAGCTTAATTGGAGGAATAGCTGTCTGGAAAACAGATGGTATGAGTCAATGGATTTTTGAAGACACAGGTATTGACTTTCTCTATGGTAACGGACATAAATATTATCTGACATTCTCAGATAATATAAATAAGAATTTATATATTCGTTTGAAATACAGATTTAAGTCAACAATTTACAATCACTCTGGTATGGAAACAACAGATTACCCACCACATTTTGAAAGCGGTGATCCCAAACCAATTAGACCTTTTGTTGATTATCAAAATGAGAATGCTATATATCTTGAAGTAGATTTGAGATGGTAGGAGGAAATATGAAAAAGACATATATAATTGCAATTATAATAATAACCTTATTTACATCTTTAAGTGCATATAACCTTGAGGGTATTAATGGTTATGGTGATTTTGATTATTTGAATATCTTAAGTTATAACAAATCAATGATTGTAAATTCAGCTTCTATTTTTAATCTTGATCAGGGGGTGAGCTTAATGGTAGGTTGTGACTATATTATAGTCAATGAAAAGAGAAGTGTAAAATTATTTGATTCTTACGACAATTACCTTGCGGATTATACGATTTATGAAAACAGTTTCCCATATTATGGATTACACAATTTTGAAATAGCATTTAGAAGTAAATATGTTTCCGCAGGGCTCGTATATGCACCATTTAGGACAAATGCTTATAATTATAATCTTATTGAACATGATGATTACTATGTAAAAACAGGTGAGATTATAAGCTATATTCAAGATAACTCGAATAGGGTTGGATTTGTATTAGGTGTAACCCCTCTTCATTGGCTCGGCATCTCTGGAAGTTATCAAAACATTCAGGGAAAAGAATATCATAGATATGAACATCTCTTTGTAGATGCGAATATGGAAGATACAACTATAATTGATAAATATACATTTTCAGGGAACCTGTTTAATGTGGGAATAAATATAAAACCTAGTGATTTTGTGAAAGTATCAATATTCACCAGATTCAGTCCTAAAATTAGAATTCAAGATGATAGAACTATAGACACTTTAACCTTAAGATATATAAATTATGTTAAATACCCATATATTTTCGGAGGGGAAATAGAATTGAAGATGCCTGATAAATTACCTATAACGCTAATTGTTGATGGTAATTATACTATGTGGAATAACATTCAGATTACTACATTAAATGATTCGGTATATTATGATACCACATTAAATAATTCCTTTTATGT
>CBDVEF010000234.1:0-3303 GCA_965372935.1 uncultured bacterium
ATTTGAGTCTCCGTGAAATAATCATAACCTACAGGCTTTCCATGATCTTGATCTCATTCGGGGTGAAGTCGTAGAGTTTGTAAACATGCTGATTGATTTCGCGTTCAAGGGATTTTACTTTGGCTTGTTTTCTGGAGTTTTTGAGGTAATCTTCAGATTTGGCAATGAAAAGGAACTGTTCAACAAATGCACCAAACGGACGGCTCAAAAATGTGCCGCCCTCGGACCGGAATCGTGAACGCAAAGCCCGTGACGCCGCCGCCGTCCTTTTTCGCTTCTTTGCGAGTGGGTAGTGCAGGAAGGCCTTTGATAAGGTTTGCTCTGGATTGGAGGATGTGTTCGAAATTCGTCGTGGTGTTTTTCCTGTATGAGATCGGTGATTATACTCTGAACGGTCACAACTTCCGCTTTCATTGGTGACACAGAGCGTCAAATCTGCATTCCCGCGCAGGAGCGTGGGAACGAGATGAAAAATTGCCGAAAAATGGTCGGGGCGACTGGATTTGAACCAGCGACCCCCAGCCCCCCATGCTGGTGCGCTACCCGGGCTGCGCTACGCCCCGACATTTGGTTTATAACATAAAATGAAAAATTAATCAATAATTAATTGAATAATTCCAGGATATTTTTTAGTTCATTAATAACATATTCTAATATAGTATGTTCAAAAGCCTTATCAGGTTTCTTATCTATTTGTCTATTTCCCTTTTTCCTGAAATATTTATTTACGCCATTAATTGTCATCCCTTCTTCATACAATAGGTCTTTAATTTTCAGGATCTTCTCTATATCACATTTTTTATATCTTCTCCTACCATTCCTACCCTTTTCAATTTTTAGTATGTGTATTTCCTTTTCCCAGAATCTTATAGTATATGCTTTAACCCTTATAATTTTTTCTACTTCACCTATTGTAAAGTACATCTTGTTGGGTAATATAATTTTACCTGTTTTCATCCTTTAAAGACCTTTTCATTAGATCGATCACTATCCGACTTCTATCTTTATCATTAAACAATATATTATTTACCTCTGTTGTTATAGGCATACTTACATTATATTTGTCTCCCAGCTTTTTAGCCACAAAGGCGGTATTTACACCTTCAGCTACCATATACATAGAATTTAATATATCATCCAATCTCATACCCTTACCAATTTTTTCTCCTACATATCTATTCCTGCTATGTTTACTTGTTGCTGTAACAAATAAATCTCCGATGCCTGAAAGTCCTGCAAATGTCTCTCTTTTTGCCCCTAATTTCATTCCCAATCTTGTAATTTCTGCAAGTCCTCTTGTTATAAGAGCTGCTTTTGAATTATCTCCTAATCCCATTCCGTCAAGAATACCTGCTGCGATTACTATTACATTTTTCAATGCCCCTCCCAATTCAACTCCAATAATATCCGTACTTTTATAAATCCTTAAATTCTCATTACTTAAAGCATATTGAACAGTTTTAGCAGGATCTTTACTAATTGAAGCTGCTACAATTGCCGTTGGTTTTTTGTCAGCTACCTCATTGGCTATACTTGGACCAGATAATGCAACTACGCTGTTTTCAGGGAATATCTCTTTGAGTATTTCAGACATTCTCATTTGAGTGCCATTCTCAAGTCCTTTTGAGGCACTTACAAGAATAGTATTTATATTTATAAGATGGTTTTTTTTGATTTTCAATGCAGTTTGCCTTATGGTTGCAGAAGGAATTACAAAGAGTACAATATCGGTAAAATCAGCGATGTCTTCAATTTTATTTGAAACTATGACCGTTTCAGGTAAATATATACCGGGTAAGTACTTTTTATTTTCTCTGTATTTTTTAATACTTTCATAATTCGCTTTATCAAATTCCCATAATAGAACAGAGTGACCGTTCTCTCCTGCGACAATAGCCAATGTTGTTCCCCAATTTCCCGCTCCAAGTATCGATATATTCATGATTTTCCTCCGATTTTTGCTTCTTCCCCATTTAACAATCTTGAAATATTTGTTCTATGAGTAAATGTAACAAGCAATACTAAAACAATTAAAACAAGCAAAATATAAAAATTGTATTCATAAAATATAGAAGTTTCGGGTATGATATACTTTGATATAAGCATAAGTATGGGAAGTGATGTTGCTGCAATTATGGAGGAAAGAGAAACATATTTTGTTATCCTTATAATAATATACCATATCAATATGGCAATTAATGAAATGGCTGGACATAAAGCAAAGAATACACCAGCGGATGTTGCAATCCCCTTACCCCCTTTGAATTTGAGATAAACCGGAAATATATGACCGATTATTGCCATAGCACCTATAAATACTGCTATGTTGGGCTCAAGATAGATTCTAACAATAAGACTTACTATAAAACCCTTTGAGAAATCAAGTATAAATGTAGCAATACCTGCTTTTTTACCAAAAACCCGCATAACATTTGTTGAACCTATATTCCCACTGCCAAAACTTCTAATATTCTTTTTGAATTTAAATTTAACATATAAATAGCCAAATGGAATACCTCCGATTAAATAAGAAATAATTATTAAAGAAAACAGCATATATATATTCATAATAAATCCCTCACCAGTGAAGTTTTATTGGTATACCTTTAAAATTATACAACTTTCTTATTGCTTTTTCAATATACTTAATTTGAAAATCCTTAATTTCGATTTCCATATTAAATTGCAAATTAAAGTGATTAGGATTGCCCTTATTTTGCTTTATATTCCTTAACTTGATTGGTCTTTTATATTTTAGTCCAAAGGGTAATTTTGTATTTATGTCATCTCTTATATCTTTCAGGTTATTTGATGTTAATATTTTCATATTATTATTAATTTCAATTGCTGTATCAATTACCTTGAATACACCCTTTCCATTCAATGTGGAAATAAGAAGAAATGGTGCAAATGATGCAAAATGAAGCTCTTTTTCAAAATACTCTCTTGTCTTTTTGCGTAGTTCAGGAGGCAATAAATCACTTTTATTAAGAACAATTATAACAGGTCTGCCCATTTTTTTCACAACATTGAATATCCTTTTATCCTGAACCGTTAAATCAAAGCTGGCATCTATCATTACCACTACTACATTAGCCCTGACTATACTGTCCACAGTCCGAAGGAACATATAATAATCAAGATGTTCTTTATATTTTGCTTTATGTTTAAGTCCGGCTGTATCGATTAATATAATTCTCCTATTTTTATATTTTATAATAGAGTCAATACTGTCTCTTGTTGTTCCTGGTATTTCACTTACAATTACCCTCTCCTGATTTAATATTTTATTGACATATGATG
>CBDVEF010000235.1:0-3290 GCA_965372935.1 uncultured bacterium
CCATAGTGAGGTTTTACTACGGGAAACATATCTACTTCTTTTTATTTTAAGTACTTCATTGAAATCGATTGTTATATTTTGTTTGTGAAATATATTATTTAGAAAATGTTTGATTCAAAATAAGCATTATTTTTCTGATAATAGGGCTTGTACTTACATTTATTCCAAAATTTCATTTGCCGGGAGACATTACGGTAAAGAAAAATAATCTTACAATAATAATTCCGGTAATATCCGCTATAATCATATCTATTCTCTTAACACTTATTGTAAATTTATTTTTAATATAATGGATGAGAACAGACGAATTTGATTACCCGTTTGATCTGTCTCTAATCGCTAAATATCCTGTAGAAAGAAGAGATGAATCCAATCTTATGATTGTACATACCGGAAGTAAAAAAATAGAAGAGAAAATATTTAAGAATATTATTGATTATTTCAGGAAAGGAGATGTCATTGTTTTTAATATAACCAAGGTGATTCCAGCAAGAATTATTGGAGAGAAAAAAATAACGGGGGGGAAAATTGAAATTCTAATAAATAAAATATTGGATGATATAACAGCTGAAGTAATAATTAATCCCGGGAGAAAAGCTAAAGTCGGAGATGTAATTATTATTGGAGAGTATGAAGTCGAGATAATAAGGAGGGGGAATGAGGGTCTCAGGGTTATTAAACTGCTGAATATGCCTGAAATATATAGTATGATTGAAAGCTATGGTAAGACACCAATCCCGCCATATCTAAAGAGGGAATCAGAGGCTATTGATAAAGAACGATATCAATCGGTTTTTGCAAAAATCAAGGGGTCATGTGCAGCTCCTACGGCAAGTTTGCATTTTACGAATATATTAATCAATGAATTGAAATTGAAGGGGGTTATCATTACAAATATTCTTCTTCATGTAGGGATTGGAACATTCAGACCGGTAAAGACTAAATTAATTGAGGAGCATAATATGCATACGGAATATTATAAAGTATTTAAAGAAACAACGGATATAGTCAATAAGGCAAAGGAGGACGGGAGAAGAATTTTTGCCGTTGGCACAACTACTGTCAGGGTTCTAGAATCAGCTGTTGTAAATGATAAACTTATTGAAGGGGAAGGGGAAACCGATATTTTCATATATCCTCCATATAATTTTAAATTAGTTGATAATTTAATTACAAATTTTCATTTTCCAAAATCAACATTAATTATGTTAGTATGTGCTTTCGGAGGGACAAAGCTAATCCTTAATTCGTATAAAAAAGCAGTTGAAAATAGATATAGATTTTTTAGTTACGGAGATGCAATGATGGTGATAAATAATGAGTAATTTTAATGTGATAAAAACAGATAAAGATACCAAAGCGAGACTTGGTGAGCTGAAAATAAATGGTGTAAAAATTAGAACCCCCGCCTTTATGCCTGTAGGGACACAGGGTAGCGTTAAAACACAAAGTCCTAAAAACCTGCTTGAATCGGGAGTGGATATTGTTGTTTCCAATACATATCACCTTTTTCTAAAACCGGGAATGGATATATTACATAATGCAGGGGGATTGCATAAATTTATGAGCTGGGATAAATTGATACTCACAGATAGTGGTGGTTTTCAGGTTTTTTCTTTGGCAGATTTAAGAAGCATTGATGAAGAGGGCGTTGTGTTTAGATCTCATACGGATGGAAGTTATTACAAATTTACACCTGAAAAGGTAATGGAAATAGAACGAACAATAGGTTCAGATATAGCAATGATATTCGATGAATGTATTCCATATCCGTCAAGTTATGGATATACAAAAAGTTCCACGGAAAGAACTTTAAAATGGGCGAAAAGAGCTAAAAAGCATTTTTGTAATATTAAAAACCCGTATAATAAAGAACAACTTCTATTCGGGATTGTTCAGGGAGGTGTCTTTGAGGATTTAAGAAAATATTCTACTATAGAAACTGTTAATATAGGATTTGACGGATATGCCATTGGTGGTGTTGCCGTTGGAGAACCTAAATCGATTATTAGAGATACGGCCTCTTACACATCTAATCTTTTACCGAATGATAGAATAAGGTATCTAATGGGGGTTGGTCATATTGATGATGTGATTTATTCAGTAGGTGAAGGGGTAGACCTATTCGATTGTGTGTTGCCTACAAGACTTGCAAGAAATGGAACAGTTATAACACATTCAGGGAAGTTGGTTGTAAAAAATGGTAGATATAAGGATGATTTAAAACCAATCGACGACAAATGTAACTGCTATGTTTGCCGGAATTTCTCAAGATCATATTTAAGGCATCTGTTTAATGCAGGAGAAATTCTTGCTGCTAACCTTGCAACATATCATAATATTTACTTCTATATGAGTGTTATGAAAGAGGTAAGAAAAGCGATTGAAGAGGATAGATACGGTATATTTGCGAGAGAGTTTTTAGATAAATTTGAAGGAGACAAGTAATGTTTAATGAATTGGTCAATATTGTAAAAAAATTGCGTAAGGAATGTCCGTGGGATAAAAAACAGACTGAAAAATCTCTCGTTCCATATATTATAGAAGAATCTTATGAGCTTATTGATGCAATAGATAATAATGATATTGAAGGAAAAAGGGGTGAACTTGGAGATTATTTACTGCAATTTTTATTGCAGGTGGCAATTGCAGAGGAAAAGAATTATTTTAAGATGGAAGATGTTTTAAAAACATTATATGATAAGTTAGTTAGAAGGCATCCTCATGTATTTGGCAATAATAAGGTTGAAGATGTGGATGAAGTTATAAAAAAATGGGATGAGATTAAAAATAGCGAAAAGAAAACAGATCATTTAATGGATTGTGTCAATAAATCCCTGCCAGCCCTAATATATGCAAAAAAAGTTCAAATCGTAGCTAAAAGAGTGGGATTTGATTGGGATACAATAGAGGGGGCTTACTCTAAAATGCATGAAGAAATAGATGAGCTGAAATCAGCAGATACGGATGAGAATAGAGAAGAGGAGTTAGGGGATATTTTATTTATTGCTTCACATCTCGGAAATTTTATAGGAGTTGATGCGGAAACTGCTCTTAAAAGAGGGAATGATAAATTTATAAGGCGATTTAATTTGATGGAAGATATTCTAAAAAAGGAGGGGAAAACATTTAATGATGTAACAACCGATGAAATGGAGGAATTTTGGGAAAAAGCAAAGGAAATATTAAAAGGGGGAGAAGAACCATGATAGGGTGGATCCACCACGAATTCACGAATAAAAGATAATAGACATCAGACACCAGCCGAGAAGGGAAAGAAAGAAATAACA
>CBDVEF010000236.1:0-3259 GCA_965372935.1 uncultured bacterium
GGGCGAATAATTATTCGCCCCTACAATTACAAATTCAAGATGACTTTGCCATTATGGGAAGTAGATTCCTGCTTTCGCAGGAATGACAAAGAAGGGAGGTGGGAGGGAATTGAAGGGAGGGGGAAAATTTACAACAGAGAGGAATGGATTTAATCCATTCCTCTCACCTTAAACTGATTAGTATGTCTATACCTATCTGTAAATTATTATATATAATACTTGCAAAGCAATTAAAATTATGATATTTACTAATCGAATAAAAGGAGGTTAAGTGGAAAACCTTTCTCTTTTTAAGTTGAGAAAACATTCTAAATTCAAAGTATTACTTAAAATATTTAAAATATTAATACTGATTTATCTCTTTCTTGTAGGTATTAAATTGTTGGGTGTATCATTAGAGGGATTCGGTTCCGGATTTGCAACAGGACTCATTCAAACTACAGCAAACCCTTTTATGGGACTAATAATAGGAATACTTGCCACTTCTATTATACAATCATCTTCTGCAACAACTTCGATTATAGTGGGTTTCGTTGCCAGTGGTGTGTTGACAATTACAAATGCAATCCCAATTGTTATGGGAGCTAATATTGGCACTACAATTACGAATATAATTATTTCTCTATCACACATCGGGAGAAAAGAGGAATTCCAAAAGGCATTTCCAGTAGCCACTGTGCATGATATGTTTAATTTATTAGCAGTACTTATTCTATTGCCAATTGAAATGAAATTTAAGATAATTGAGCAATTATCATTTAAATTAACAAATGTCTTTAGTAGTAGTGGCGGAATGAAGTTTAGTTCTCCATTAACCGTCATTGTAAATCCTATTGTAAAATGGATATTGGCTGTTATACACCATTATTATGCAATCGGTGCAATTTTAGGATTTATTCTTGTATTATTAGCTTTGAAATTACTTGTTGATGTTATAAGAAGTTCTTCAAAGGGGAAATTAGAAGTCTTTATTGACGGTTATCTGTTTTCATCACCAATAAAAAGCTGGTTTTTGGGTATGGGACTTACAGCTTTTGTACAGAGCAGTTCGATAACAACATCCATTATTGTTCCTCTGGCAGCTGCTGGAATTGTAAATATTGAGCAGGTATTTCCATATATGTTAGGAGCGAATATTGGAACAACAATAACAGCAATTTTAGCATCACTTGTAACAGGAAGTTATTTAGCTATTCAAATAGCAATTTGTCATTTACTTTTTAATGTTTTTGGAACTATAATATGGTATCCGTTGAAAATTGTTCCTATCGGAATGGCTAAGAAATTAGGTGATCTCGCCATAAAAAGAAGATATATTGCTATTATGTATGTTATTATAGTATTTTTTATATTACCGATACTGTTACTTTTGATTTTCAGGAGGTAGGTATGTTTGAGAAATTTTTTAAATTATGGAGTACGGGCAATTTGTTGGAAGCCTCTTTTGAAGAGGTTGAGAATATGATTGATCTTGCAAGGGATATGTTTGAATATTCTATTAATCTTGTTATAGAGAATGCAAAAAACAGGGAGGATATTTATAAAAGTGATCAGGAACTGAATCATTCTGAGAGAGAGGTAAGAAGAAAGGTTTTAGAGCATCTTTCAATAAATCCTGCTCAGGATATTAATCCAAGTCTTATACTTGTAACAATAATTATTGATATTGAAAGAATCGGGGATTATTCAAAAAATATAGTTGAATTGGCAGATAAATCGGGTGATTCTCTTGAATGTGAATATACTGATATTATAAGAGACTTAAAAAGTAGAATTGTTAAAAATATCAATACAACAATTGAATCGTTCAAAGAAGGGAATGAAGAAAAAGCAATACCTGTACTTGAAGATCATTTGGAAATAGCAAATATATGTGAAGAGAATATGGACAAATTGATCAACGAAGAGATTAAAATCCCAACAAAACTCTCAATTGTTTATACTCTACTTTTCAGGTATATTAAGAGAGTAAGTGCACACACTAAGAATGTAGCTTCAAGTATAATTAATCCATATGATAGAATTGGCTTTAAACCGAGGGAATAACGACCAGCCCGTATTGATTAACATTATATATTTTCTAATTACAGCTTTCCTTTTTAGTAGCATGGAAATTGTCAGTAAACCCTTAATGAAGGTTTATGATCCTATATATCTTACTTTCTTAAGATTTTTATTTGGTTTACTTATATTGTTGCCATTTTATATGATAAAAAAGAAAAAATTAAAAAATAGATTGAGTGTAAATAATCATCTCTATTTCTTATTGCTCGGTGGATTGAATGTAGTTCTCAGTATGAGTTTATTGCAAATAAGTGTTAAATTTACGACAGCGTCATCTGCCTCCATGATTTTTTGTTCAAACCCATTTTTCGTAGCAGTTTTCGCTTTGTTCATTCTAAATTATAAAATTTCAAAAAGGGAAGTAGTGGGGATTGCAATAGGTTTGGTAGGTATTTTCATTCTTCTGATGTTTAATACGCAAAAGGGGTTTTCCTTTATTGGTGGTGTATTTGCTCTGATGTCCGCAATATCATTTGCTTTATATATAGTACTCAGTAAAAAACTGCTAAATAACATATCAATTATTCAAATCAGTATTTTTTCTTTCTTATATGGAACCATTCTTTTTGTACCTGCATTATTTATACTTAAAACAGAATTGATATTCCCTGTGCATTACTTTATTAATATTATCTATTTGGGTTTTATCATCACAGGTTTTGGATATATATGTTTTTTCAAAACAATCAAAGTTATCGGGGCATCAAGTAGTGCAATGATCTTTTTTCTAAAACCGGTAATTTCTTTTATTTTAGCATTTGTTTTTTTAAGGGAGGAGGTTTCTATTCATATTGTTCTTGCGATAGTATTCCTATTATCTGGAGCAGCAACAAATTTGCTGTCCAAAAAGAGAGAACAAACACTGAAAGAGGAGATTATCCACGAATAACTACTGAAAGAGAAATATAATCATGGAAGGGAAGAGATAATATGGGGGCAGGGAGATATAAAACATGAATTTCACCAAAGAGAGGGGAAATAATTTTTTACCTCAATTTCACAAATTAGAGAATTAATTACACGAATAACAAATAATAGACATCAGATACCAGACGCCAGACTTCAGCTGAAAAGGGAAAGAAAGAAATAACAACGAATTTCACCAAGAGAAGAGAATAATTTTTACATTAATTTCACAGAAGGAAAGAAAAATATTTTAGGTTTAATTACACGAATGAAGACTAATTACACTAAG
>CBDVEF010000237.1:0-3258 GCA_965372935.1 uncultured bacterium
TAAAGAGAAGATAAAAAGAATATTAGAAAGGGATTATAAGATAAATATCTCAGTCCCTCAAAGCTATAATAAATTCCATAGGTAACGCCAGAGAAAATTCCATAGTTATATCTATAAAATAATACCTCTCTTAAGTTATAATTTAATATTTAAGGGAGGTAGAAAAAATGATATAAATATTTTAATATCAACATTAAATAATAAAAAAGAAACAAAAATATATAATATAGCCGTTTATCTTAATAGCTCTATTAAAAATACTCTGACACGTACATCAAACGGAGATATTGTAATAGTAACACCGGGGATATATCGTGAAGATAATATTGTTTTTAATAAAAAAATAGTTCTTCAAAGTTTAGATCCCCAAAATGAAAACATCCGGTCACTTACAATAATAGATGGCGAAAGAAAAGATTCTATTATAAAATTTAATAGTGCAGCAAGCTCTGGAAGCATACTTTCAGGTTTTACCCTTCAAAACGGTTATTCCGCTTTAGGTGGGGGCATTTATATTTGTAATAGCTCTCCAAATATTACAAATAATGTTATTTCGAATAATTCCTCTATTTATCAAGGCGGAGGCATTTATATCTGCGGCGGTTCCCCTAAAATTACTAATAACATAATTTCAAATAATCTTGTTACTGATTACGGCGGAGGGGGTATTTATATCGCTTCTTGTTCTCCTTTTATTATGGATAATACTATTTCCTATAATTCCTCCAAAGGGGATGGAGGAGGAATATATGTCTATGATTATAGCTCTCCAACCATTAAAAATAATATTATTTCGAATAATTTTTCAAAAAATAACGGAGGAGGTATTAGTATCTATGATTATTGCTCGCCAATTATTAAAAATAATCAAATTTTAAAAAATATCTCATTGAATTACGGTGGCGGAATCTATATGGATTGGAATATGTAGCCACTAATTACCGATAATATCATTTCGGGTAATCTGTCCAAAAATAATGGAGGAGGTATTGCAATGGATGATAAAGATTACCCTATCATAAAGGATAATATTATTAACGAAAACAGCACGCCTGAAATATTTTATCTACCATAAAGCAGACAAAAACATAAAAAATGCTATTCCTTTGCTTTAAGGTATAGCAAAGAAATAGCACTCATTTAATTATATTATTACCGATAAATTGGGAACCACCGAGAATTAATGGAACTACAACTCATAAACGATAATAATTTTTATCAAATATTTAATTTTTTTTTAAATTTTTTAAAATAACATCTCTGCCATAACTAATCTTTTTTATCAATATATGTCCAATCTTTGGAGTATTTATTCCATCATCCGTTGTATTAACAATGTAAGTCTCCAAATCACAATCTTTTTTCAACCTTTCAATAAATTTGATCTGCTCTCCTCTGTTATCATATATTTTATTTCCTCGAATTGTATTTTTTAAAAGAATTTCCACGCCTAATGGGTCATGTATTTTTCTACATATTTCTTTATCTAAGTCGTTTTGATCAATCTCAATATCGTATTTACCAGTTCTCCCGCATATTGGACAAAATTCTACAAATGGATGATTCTTATTTTCTGTCGTTACCTCATAATGGGCGCTCAGAGCCAATCGATAAAATATTATAATCCCATTACTTGTATTCAATTTTACCCTTTCGGATTTATTATTCATCAAATTTTTATAATAATATCTAATATGTAATTGATGATCGTGGCTGTTAGCAGGATTGTCTATATCTGTGTAGGGTTGCAAATCTTTATATCTTCCTTCCGCATCGCTTCCTTCATTACCATTAAACAAGATATGGCGTAAACGATAATTTTCGCTAAAATTATTCTTTAGATTACAATATTTCATTAAATTAAATATTACTAAATACACAGCTTCAAGATATCCTTCTACAATATTGCTATTTACATAAAACCAGATATTAGGATATCTCGGTATTTCTTTTGAGATAATATTTTTTTTTGGTAATTTAAAATCCAATTTCTATCCTTCGCTTATAAATATAATTAAAAATAACTATTGTTCTTTTTGTATATACACAAAAGATTAGTTGTATGGTTTATAAATTGCAATTTAAAATTCCATATTTAATATAGAAGAATATGATTCTATATATCTATATCTAACTTCCATTAATATAATGCCGGAATAGTCTCTTAACAGTGGCTTAATTTTTTGGTAAGGTATCTTCCCCATTCCTGGAGGCATGTGCAAATCCCCTATCCCGTAAGGCAATAATAAACGATAATCTAATTTCTCTTCAATATCTGGCTTCGAAATTCCAAAATTATCATGTGCGTGAATATGTTTTAAGTATGGCAAAGTTTTCTCCACGAATTTTAAAAATTTAGGTTCATCACCTTTGAAGCTTAAAAAAGCATGTCCAAAATCACAACATATGCCTACATTCTTTTTATTCACTCTTTCTACTACTTCTAATAGTTCTCTCATATGGGGATAAAGGGCATAACTTTGGAAAACCATGCCAATTTTTCTATCTTTGGGTAAAACTTCATTTACAATCTTATCTCCAAAGTAAATATCTCCAGTAGTTGGCTTATAGATTCCTGCAATCATAAGCAATGTAGTAGTCTTTCCACATCCTGAAGGACCAAGTAAAGCTATAAATTTACCATCATTAATTTTTAGATCTACGCTATCTACCGCCTTTATTTTTCCAAAATGCTTGCATATATTTTTTAGATTTACTTCCATTATCTTTGCTAATCTCCTTATTGCGTCTTGGATTTATATTTATATAAAAACAATTTTTGATTTGCAAAAACTATAATTAAAGAAAATACTTTATTGATTGGTTTATTATATAATTTTTTTCATATTTCTTGAAATGTGGATATATATTAATTTGTAATATCATTTATAATTCTGTGCGATAATTATTAGATATTACTTTGGAAATCTACTTTATTTAAAAACACTTTAGAAATTCTTTTTCGTTAAATATATTTCTTAGTATAGTGCAAGATAATATCTTGATAATCAAAATATTACTATAGGTCAGGAAAGATAAATAGGTTTATGCTTTTTGTGAGTAAATGTAATATTTAATTGATTATGCAATCGAATGCATAAGCAGTTAAAAACATTATATCACATTATAAATTAATGTCAAATTTTTTTGTAATTTTTGTAATTAATCTGTGATATTGTCACCTTGAAATTAATCAGTAATAATGTCACTATGGAAAAGGTGAGATATCTAATGACCAAAAAAGAATTAGTAAGAGTT
>CBDVEF010000238.1:0-3258 GCA_965372935.1 uncultured bacterium
AGGGGAGAAGAAACACGGAAAAGGGGAGGGGATAAATTCAAGTTGGATTTGCCCGTGTCGGTGCAGATTCCTGCTTTCGCAGGAATGACACAGGAAGGGAGGCAGGATATGACACGAATTTGCAATTTACGATTAACGGTTTACCGTTAACAATTTACGGTTTCTTGCTCCTTATAACTTTTATCCATACCTATCTATCACTTGCAAATATATTCCACTTGACAAGTCTCAAGATTCGATTATAATTTATAATTAAGTTAATATTTAAAATGGAGGAATGATATGAGGAAGTTTTCTTTGCTGATTTTTCTAATTATATTTATCCTTTTTACTGGCAGCTGTAATCTATTACAGTTAAGACCAAAGGCCAAAGTCTATATAACAACCGATGGTTTAGGCGGTACGCTGACGGTTGTTAAATTTCTGGAACCTACTGAAAATTCCGGAACAGAATCTAATGTATACTCAAGTAACATCGGGACTATCGTATACAACGGATGGACATGGTATATCTATGAGATATCCAGTGGGGAATACGATGTTTATGTTGAACGAACCGGTAGCGGTGGGATAAACGGACGTGCCCGGGTTCATCTTGATGCCAAAAGTAATTTAAACGAGTGGGCAGCAGTATATTTTGATACCGGTGGCAACCTCTGGGCAGAAGAGGGCGGCGGCGGTTTTACACCTTATCTTTCGATGTATCCTTAGGATATTTTAGCTGCGTACTTAAGCCTCTGATTTGCGTCAATTGTAATCGAAAAATGTGCTTTTTTTGCGATTGAAAAATACTCATAATATACAAATACCTATTAATTTATATAATATCCGGATTTATCTATATCTTATGACTAAATTACAATTTGACATTTCATATAAATTTACATATAATCTTAAAAAAAGAGAAGGAGTAGTCTATGAAAGAATTATTATCAGGGAATGAAGCAATAGCACGAGGTGCATATGAATCTGGCATTCATGTTGCTACAGCTTATCCCGGTACACCCAGTACTGAGATATTAGAAAATATATCGAGATACAAAGAAATTTATTGTGAATGGTCTACAAATGAAAAAGTAGCCCTTGAAGTAGCTGGAGGAGCAAGTTTTGCTGGAGCAAGGGTACTTGTGGCTATGAAACATGTAGGTCTCAATGTAGCTGCGGATCCTCTTTTTTCACTCAGTTATATTGGTGCAACAGGAGGGTTCGTTATTGTAACTGCCGATGATCCCGGAATGCATAGCTCACAGAATGAACAAGACAATAGACATTATGGGAGAGCAGCTAAAATGCCAGTTTTAGAACCATCGGACAGTCAGGAAGCTAAGGATTTTGTAAAAATCGCTATTGAAATAAGTGAGAAATATGACACTCCAGTATTACTGAGAATTACGACAAGAATTGCTCATTCAAAGTCAAAAGTTACATTATTAGATAGAGAAGAATTCCCATTGAAAGAGTATAAAAAGGATTTTAAAAAGCGAGTAATATTACCTGCACATGCAAGATTGAGACATATAGCAGTTGAGAAGAGATTACAGGATATTAAAGAATTTGCAGATAGTTTTGAACATAATAGAATTGAGGAAGGTGAGGGAGATTTTGGGATTATAGCAAGTGGGATATCATATCAGTATGCAAAGGAAGCATTCCCTGATGCTCCAATTCTAAAGATTGCTTTGTCATATCCATTACCTGAAAAAATGATAAAAGATTTTACAGGTAGGTATGAAAAGATATACATTGTAGAGGAAAATGATCCGTTTATTGAGAATCAGATCAAAGCGATGGGCATTGGCAATATACATGGAAAAGATACAATCCCTGCTATTTTAGAATTAAATCAGTATATTGTTCAATCTTCAATATCAAAGAAAGAGAAAGATATACCGTTTAAAACAGATGTAAATATCCCTCCAAGACCACCTGCACTTTGCCCGGGATGTCCACATACAAGTGTTTTTTATGCTCTTAGTAAGTATAAATGTATTGTTACAGGAGATATAGGATGTTATACACTTGGAGCACTTCCACCACTTAATGCAATGGATACATGTGTAGATATGGGAGCAAGTATAACGAGTGCATTTGGGATGGAAATTGCTTTAAGAAAACAGAATGATAATAGAAAAATTGTTGCTGTAATTGGTGATTCTACATTTTTCCATTCTGGTATTACAGGTCTTATTGATATGGTTTATAATAAAAGCAAAGGAACCGTGATAGTTCTTGATAATAGAATAACTGCTATGACAGGTCATCAACATAACCCCGGTACAGGTAAAACATTAATGGGTGAAGATACAGACGAAATAAGTATTGAAGCCCTTGTTAAATCACTTGGAATAAAGAATGTTACAGTAATTGATAACTATAATCTTAAGGAAACCCTTGATGTTATTAAAAGAGAGATTGATAGAGATGAACTGTCAGTAATTATTACCACAAAACCTTGCGCATTACTAAAAAATAACCCTAAATTAGGTGTGTATACTGTAAATGAAGATAAATGTACTGGTTGTAAAATGTGTATACAACTGGGATGTCCGGCAATATCTTTCATAGACAATAAATCTGTAATAGAACCTAATATGTGTTTTGGATGTTCTGTTTGTGCGCAGGTTTGCCCAACCGATGCAATTAGCATAAAAGGAGAATAATTATGACTGTTACAAGTATTTTATTATGCGGAGTAGGTGGACAGGGTATTCTTCTTGCCAGTGATATTATAGCAGATGTCTGTATGGTTAATAATCTTGATGTGAAAAAAAGTGAAGTTCATGGAATGAGTCAGAGAGGAGGTTCTGTTGTAAGTACAGTTAGATATGGCGGAAAAGTATACTCCCCTATAACTGATATCGCGGATATAGACTATATTGTTGCATTCGAGAAATTAGAGGGATTAAGAAATATCAAATGGTTGAAGAAGGATGGATCTATTATAGTTAATGATTACAGTATTAATCCGATTACTGTTGCCACTGCTCAAATGGAATATCCCAAAGGTGTGATTGAAACGCTTAAGAGTATTATAGATAATATAGATGTTATCAATGCCTTTGAAATTTCAGAAGGTTTGGGTAACATAAGGGTAATGAATACTGTACTGATTGGGCTTCTCGCTAAGAAAATAGGTTTCCCAAAAGAGATATGGTTAGAGGTTATTAAGAGAAGAGTGCCCAAAAAAGCAATAGATATCAATATTAAGGCATTTGATATAGGATATAATAAATAGCATTTAATATATTTTAAGTAAGG
>CBDVEF010000239.1:0-3253 GCA_965372935.1 uncultured bacterium
TGTGTCTGCCCTAATTTGTAAATTCAAGTTAAAAATTATTCCCTTCTCCTTAGTGTAATTCGTTGTTATTTCTTTCTTTCCCTTCTCGGCTGATGTCTGACGTCTGGTGTCTGATGTCCATTATCTTTTATTAGTGAATTCATGGTTGATCTCTCTCTTATGTTTATTTCACTAAATTCATCATTGTCATTGCGAGGAGTGAAATGACGAAGCAATCTAAATTTACTCTTTTGGGATTGCTTCACTTCGTTCGCAATGACATTCTTTTTTCCTCGCCCTTTATGGGAGAGGACTAAGGTGAAGGTGAGGGTGATTGTCTTTTCTCCCCTTCTTCTGATGAGTTTGGGAAAGAAAGGTGCCTGACCCCAAAATTTCTCCTTCTCCCTTCCTCGCCCTTGATGGGAGAGGACTAAGGTGAGGGTGACAATAAGTATTTAAGTAGGAAGTGAGAAGTCGGAAGTTTAAGATGAAAATCGAAAAACGGGAACGACAATCACCAACGGGAACGGAATAATGAATAGAATATGTTAAATAGCTTTCAAATTAAGAGTAATATATAAATATATCCCGTTTTGCAGTGACAAGAGAGGGGTAGTCACATTTGGAGTTCCATAGCAAAAGTGGTAAGTATGCCTATACCAAGTGCCCTAAATACTCGGGGTAGTTAAATAATTTTTCTTCTGTTATTTCAAAGACAAGTGTCATACGTTTTTACTAAGCAAAATGTTATATTTATTAGTATCGCAGATATGCCTTTTCATGCCTGTTGAGATTTTGCGTCTCTACGGTATAATGTTGCGGGAATACTGAATAGTCGGTGTTTGCATTCTACAATAAAGAGGTTTAAAATAACACTATTTTCAATCCTTCATATGCGACACTTCACTTAGTAATTAATATGTGACATTTTAGAATTGTAACATCAAAATATAAATTTTCTTCTTGACAAGTTTGTTATTTTCAGTATTATATGTGTTTAATATATTAAACTATTTATTTTATATGGAGTTATTATGACATCAATAGAAATCATAAATAAGATCGGGAGCAAACTGCAGGCACTTCGTAATGCACAGGGTTTAACTCAGGAAGAATTGGCAGATAGAGCTGGTTTAACTAAGGGATTTATATCACAAATTGAAAGAGGGCTTACCTCTATTTCTGTTGAAAGTTTAATATTGCTACTAAATGCACTTGATGAAGAGATAGCAGAATTTTTTTCAGAATCAGATAAAGAGGATATTGTCTTTAAGAAGAAAGATAGAGTAGCAACAAACAATGATAATGTATTAAAGTATGAATATCTTATTCCGGGGGCACAAAATTGGAGTATGGACCCAGTATTGATAGTTTTAACACCTGACAATAGCGGATTATCTGAAAATCCTCATGAGGGAGAAGAGTTCGGATATGTTCTCGATGGCTGTATAGATTTAGAACTTGACAATAAACATTATAAAGCAAAAAAGGGTGAATGTTTTTATTTCGACAGTAATGTTAAGCACTCAATATCCTGCTATGGTAAAAAGAATGCAAAAATACTTTTAATATTCTCCCCCATTTCTTATTAAGGAGGTATAGGTATGAAATCATTAGGGCATCATATTCTGGTTGAATTATACGGGTGTGACCCGTACATCTTAAATAGTATCGAAACAATTGAGACTGAGATGAAAAATGCAGCTGTAAAATCAGGAGCAACAATTGTTGATACTTCCTTTCATATGTTTAGTCCTTATGGTGTAAGCGGAGTAATTGTAATCGCCGAATCTCACCTTGCAATACACACATGGCCTGAATATGGTTATGCAGCCGTTGATCTTTTCACATGCGGTGACGATGTTAACCCATGGACAGCATATAGATATTTAGAAAAGATATTTAAATCCCAGTACGCTTCAACTGTCGAGATAAAAAGAGGGCAAATGGATTCGGTACTGAAAGGGAAACAGATGCGAAAAAACGAGATAAATAAACTTCTTGGTGAAGGGATAGTATGATAATCAAAACACCTACAAAATTCTTTCTGGTAGCAGGAGCTAGTGAAGGTTTCAGCAAACTTAATTCGTTTGATTGTGCTCTTCTTTCTTCAGGTATTGGTAATACAAATATTTTAAAAATGAGTAGTATACTTCCCCCAAAATGTAAAAGGATTGATCCTATACAGCTTCCTTATGGTAGTTTGATTCCTGCAGCTTATGCCTCCATTACAAGTGACCAACCAGGTGAAATTATATCTGCTGCTGTTGCTGTTGCCATACCGGAAAGAGATGATTGTCCCGGACTTATAATGGAATACTCCTCTCGTGGAAAAAAGGAAAATGTTGAAAATATAGTTAAGAAAATGGCTGAAGAGGGAATGAAAGTTAGGAATGAAAATATAAGGGATATACTAATTAAAAGTATTGAGTTTAATATCAAGCATATAGGTACTGCCTTTTCAGCCGTTGTGTTATGGGATTAAAGGTATAATATGGAACTATGGTTTACTGAAATATTCTCTAAAAACTCTGGCATAACAATAAAAGTAAAGAAAGAAATAGCTTCTGAAAATAGTGATTTTCAAGAGATGTCAATTATTGATACATATGAATTTGGTAAGATTATGATACTTGATGGGTGTATTATGTTAACGGATAAGGATGAATTTATATACCACGAAATGATTGCTCATGTTCCTCTTTTTTCTCATAAAAATCCTGAAAATATACTTATAATCGGAGGCGGAGACGGCGGTGCGGTAAGAGAAGTATTGAAACACAAATCGGTTAAACATATTGATCTTGTTGAGATAGATGAAATGGTAATTAAGGCTTCTATCGAATATTTTCCTCATGTTTCATCCGGATTAAAGGATCCAAGAGTTACAATCAATATATGTGATGGAATAAAATTTGTAAGGGATGCAAATATAAAATATGATATAGTAATCGTTGATTCTACTGATCCCATAGGTCCAGCAGTGGGATTGTTCCAAAGAAAGTTTTACAAATCAATCTGTGATATTTTAACTGAAAAAGGAATTCTTGTCGTTCAGGGCGAGTCTCCCTATTATGACTATAGTAGAAAAAGTTTTATTGATATAAACAAGGAATTGAAAGCTGTTTTCTCATTTACCAGACCTTATTTTGCGTTTATCCCTACATATCCTTCAGGTATGTGGTCATTTGGATATGCCAGAAAAGATGGAACGGATGTTATTGAACCTGTTAGAGAAAAGGATTTTAATACAAAATATTATAATAAAGAGATA
>CBDVEF010000240.1:0-3244 GCA_965372935.1 uncultured bacterium
CCAATTTTATCAAAATAACTCTTACGTCTTCTGACATAGCCAAAAACATTTTACATGACATTGCTTTTACAGGTGAACCTTTAGATAAATATATTAAATCTAAAAATTTGATTCAAATAACGGATACTAAGTCTATAGAGAAAATTGTTGATGAAGTATTGAAAGAAAATTCCAATGAGGTTAAACGTTACTTAAAAGGGAATGATAAACTATTTGGTTTCTTTGTTGGGCAGGTAATGAAAAAAATGGGAGGAAAAGCTAATCCGGGTATAGTAAATAAGTTATTAAAAGAGATTTTAAACAGGAGGTAATGATGTTGTTTAATAGTGTTGAATCATTAAAAATGGCATGTAAAGATATTTTGGTTTTTTCTGGAGAAGAAATCAATATAATCAACAGAGATAAATTCAATCAAGAACTTTTACGAGAACTCGCTTTAAATTCGGCGATTAATGAGAATAGTGATATTGTTAAAGAATCAAGACGAATTATCAGATATCTTTCAAAAGCAAATGGAATTTTCCTCGCCTCTATAAACGATGCATATATGGCAATTTCTGATGACAATAGTGTTGGTTTTACAGTTCCGGCAATTAACTTGCGTATGATGACATACGATTCGTCAAGAGCTGTGTTTAGAAGTGCAAAAAAGATTAATGCAGGTTTGTTTATCTTCGAAATCGCTCGATCTGAAATTGTTTATACAAAACAACGACCCGATGAATATGTTACATCTATAATGGCTGCTGCACTACGAGAAAATTATACCGGACCATTATTTATACAAGGAGATCATTTTCAGATAAAGGCAAAGAATTATTTTAGCGATATGAGAGATGATGAATTAAATACTATATATAAATTGATAAAAGAATCAATTGAAGCGGGATTTTATAATATTGATATAGACAGCTCCACATTAGTGGATCTCTCAAAACCGACAATAAAGGAACAACAATATCATAATTATAAAATATGTGCTGATTTTACAAAATATATCAGGGAAATAGAACCTGAAAATATTACTGTTTCTATCGGTGGAGAAATCGGGGAAATTGGGAAAGGGAATAGTACTGAAGAGGAATTGAGGGCTTTTATAGAAGGATATAAAGAGGAATTGGGATCATCACAACCCGGGATAAGTAAAATTAGTATTCAAACAGGAACAGCTCATGGGGGAGTTGTTCTGCCAAATGGGAATATTGCCGAGGTAAAGATCGATTTTAATACATTAAAAAAATTAGGCGATATCTCTAAGAAGGATTATAAAATTGGTGGTGTTGTTCAGCACGGGGCATCTACACTTCCTGATGAAGCTTTCCATCATTTTCCCGATAATAATACACTTGAGGTACACCTGGCAACGGGATTTCAGAATATAATGTTCGATCATCAGAATTTCCCTAACGATTTGTATAGTAAAATGGTTAACACACTAATGACAGAATATATTTCAGAAAAAAAAGAAAATATGACAAATGAACAGTTTATATACAAAACAAGAAAGAAAATAAATGGACATTATAAAAATGAGTTATGGACGCTTGATAAAGATATTCGACAATTCATAGAAGATGCATGGGAAGACAAATTTGACTTTTTATTTAAACAATTGAAAATAAAAGACACAATTGAATATGTAGAAAGATACATTACAAAAAGTTAAGTTAAAATCCCTTCATATTCAGGATTACTCTTATCCCATATTTAGTATATGGACTATTGAAATGTTCCCCATAGATATTATAATATGGAATATAATTCCCGTATATACTTGTACATAATATATTATTGATCTTATATTCTAATATCAAGTTTAGATGTAAATCTCTAATTTCAATCTTTTTGTTATTAAAGTAATCAAACCCTGCTCTTGTATTCCCTGCAATTTTAATTGAACCTGTTATATATTCAAGATATAGAAATGCATTGAAATCAGGCATAAATTCCAATGTTTTTTGGAATTTATAATTATTAGAGATTTTCATTAATATTTTCCCCTTTTTTATTATGTGATCAATCTTTATATAAGAATATAGTAAATAAAATTTGGGAAATATACTCATATAAGGTTGTTCATCCGATACTACATAAGGGAATGATTCATACTGAGCAAAACTTGAAGAAATATAAATCATATTTTTCTTTATCGCAATACCTGAATTATAATTTAAATAATACTTGTAAAAATAACTTTCCGAATATAAATTTTGCAGTGTATCCGTTAAATTAAATATTGACTTATACCTATATTCCGGATAATAAAATAATTCAATAAATCCCTTATGTATATATAATTTCCCGCTAAACACAGGTGTTATTAGTTTTTTAGAATATCTATTTCCGAGATAGATATCAATGTATAATGGATTATTATAATAATATCCCATTTCTCCCCATAAATATTTTTCAATAAATCCAACCCTTCCATATAAATTATTATTGCCTTTTAATTTTAAAGTAGTTTCACTATGACCTTCAAATAATATTTCAAACCTTGTATCTGTTTTTCTTTGTAAATATTCGCTAATATATACAGATGTTCTTACCCTATTCAATGTAATATTTTTATATAATTCTAAATTTGTTAATGATGATTTTGCATTTAGATAGGTCTTATCAACAATATTGACATTCAAGAAGAAATCATCGTCATTATTGGTCTGTATCCCAATGTTTAGACTATTAACAGTGTAAACATTCGAAATCGAATCAATCAATCTTCTTGCATTAACAGTGTAAAGTGTTTTGTTTTTATAATAATCTAAAAGTGCATAAAATTCATCAAAATTATATGGATCGACAACTACATTAATTTTATTCATTGTATCTGTTTTAATATAAGGAAACAAAAAAGCTTTAGACATTGAATCTACTTTGCTGAAATATATAATAGAAGGTAATGAAACATCTGGCTTTAGAGATATTTCAGGATCCCTTCCATATACATTAACAAAAAGTGTTATACTAAATAAAAGTAATAATATTCTTTTCATATGGTGGATAAATTATTCCTTTTTCAGTAATAATCCCATTTATTAATTTCCCAGGTGTAATATCGAAAGCTGGATTTATAAAATTAACCTTATTGTTCTTGAGTCCCTGATAACCTATTTTATATAACTCCTCTTCGTCACGCATTTCAATTGGTATTTCCATTCCTGTTACAATCGATTTATCAAATGTAGTCGAAGGTGCAGCAATATAGAAGGGTACATTAAAATATTTTGCATTTATTGCAATG
>CBDVEF010000241.1:0-3223 GCA_965372935.1 uncultured bacterium
AATATACTGTTTCTTTTGATTCTATTGACGAGAAGTAGTTGCAATGTTCCTCTCTCTTTCTCCCCTGCTATACTATCAAGCCCCACACCCATAGCATTTGAGAATAGATATATTAAAATCAAATACGGTAGGAGAAAAGAAAGGACTAAAGAATATCTATTTTTTCTTTCCGTTACATCCTTAATAACGATTTTTTTCGGATATATTTTTGATGGCAATATCTTTAGTGCCTTTAAATTTTTCTCAATTGTTTCATTTTTATATTCCGAATAATAAAAATTTATTTTTCTTTTGATTACACTGAAATTATCAAGTTTTGTGTTTATATAGACTGTAATCTCATTTTGCTTATCATCTTCCTGTACAAATATATTCCAAGCATCAAATTTCATAGCAATATTCACATCATCGATGTGTAGTAATTCTACATTATTCTTTTTTAACAGATCTATGAACCCACTTGATTTTTTGTATGCGATTGTTATTTTTTCACATTTTACACTAGAACTTGTTTGTCCCACAAAATAAAAGAGCGTGGGAATAAACAAAAGTGGAATTAGTGTAATAGTTATCAACAATCTTTTATCTCTAAATATTCCTTTTAATTCCTTCTTAAATACTATAATTGTATCTTTCATATTAGATTGAAATAGATCTCCTCCAGGTCTTTGTTTCCATATAATTCTTTTATATCATTTATGTTTCCCTCTTTAATTATTTTACCTTCATTTATAAATGCTAATCTATTACACATTTTCTCGGCAATTGTCATATTGTGTGTTGAAAGAATTATTGTCTTACCATCATCTTTCATAATATTTATAATCTTAAGTACGGATTGGGCAGCAGAAAGATCTAAACCCGATGTTGGCTCATCGAATATTATAATAGATGGGTTATGTATGATCGATATGGCAATTAATGTCTTTTGTTTATTACCTGTTGACAGTTTACCAATAAGTACATCCACATATTCATCAAGTGAAAGAAGGTTTGTTAGGAATTCTATTCTATCGGACAAATCCGAATTTTTCATATTATTAAGCTTACCGAAAAATTTCATTAATTCCCTTGGTGTATAATTATCCGGCAATCTCATTTCTGATGTTAGGAAACCGATAATTTCTCTTATTTTCATTTTTTCTTTAACCGTATCAAAACCGTTTACCAAAATTCTACCGGATGAAGGATTCATAAGCGTTGAAATTAATCTTAACGATGTAGTTTTCCCTGCTCCATTAGGACCTATGATCCCAAACACCTGCTTCGCCCCTATTTTCATATTTATACTATCACAGGCATAGATCAATTTATTCCTGTGCTTAAATATCTTTGTTATATTATCAAGCTCTATCATAAATGCATTATATTTTATATCTCTTTTTTTGTCAATTTATAAGATACAAACAGTGTATATAAGCATGGACATATGTCAGTTACAAGTAGCAAGAAACTGTAAATCGTTAAATCGTGAATCGAAATTTGTGACATTGTAGGGGCGAATAATTATTCGCCCTAATTCGTGAAATTAAGGTGAAAGAATATTCTTTCCCCTTCGTGTAATTCGTTGTTATTTCTTTCTTTCCCTTCTCGGCTGGTGTCTGATGTCTGAAGTCTGATGTCTATTATCTTTTATTTGTGAATTTGTGGTGGATCTCCTTCCCCAAGTTTAATTGTCTGTCCCCTATCCCTATCTATTTCCCAATTATTGATTTATAAAGATTCTTGCTTTTCTCTGAAGGTTCTAATGAAAGTTCCTTTAAAAACATATCTATCAATGTATTATATACCTTATTTATCCTATCCTTTCTCCCCATCCTTGAATACAAAACCATTAATTCCTGATAAATAAATTCTTCAAGAGGAAATTTCGTTATTAAATCATTTAATATGCTCTCTGCTTTATCAAATTCCCTTTTTTCTATATACATAGCACATCTTCCTCTGGTATAGGCCAAATACAGATCTTCTATTTCATTCCTGTATGAAAAACACCAATCATAATAGCAGTCTTGAAGAGGAATATATTTACATAATTTTAATCCCTTTTCTACTTTTTTAAGATAATCATCCATTTTTTTGTTATATTTTAGATTCTCAGCTTCTCTAAAATACCTTTTCATAAGAAAGTAATCCACTTCCCATTCTATATCAGGATTTAAGCTATATCCCTTATTTATATAAGAGATTATATTTTTATTATTAAAAGCTTTCTTTATCATATAAATATAATCTCTTAAAAGATGCCCGGCTTCTTTAAAATCCTTCTCCTGCCAGAATACATCAATAATCTTTTCTCTTGGAATGACTCTACTTTTATTAAATAGTAAGTAGTAAAACAGATATTGTGCCTTGCTTGATTTGAAATACAGGTTTTTGAATTCTGAATTTTCATATTTCTGTAATTTTTCATTATGCATTATAAGAAGCTTAATTTTATTAACTTCACCAATACAGGATTTTATTCCATATTTAATTAATTCATTGTATTTTATTAATAATTCAACAATTTTTATCGATTCATTATATACTATTTTTTTTGATTTTTTAAAATTAGCTTCACTCTCAGTAATATATTCCTCAATTGAATATATTTCTCTCGATTCCTTGATATTTGAAAGAAACCTGTATAAAAAATATACTGGATCATCACTTTTTAGCAATGTAATATAGCTTGTTTTAAGTTTAATTTCATCAGGTTTTAAAAACCCTCTACCCAATTCTATAAATTTCTTATATATATTACAGTTAATATAATCCATATTATCAAGATTCCCCTGGAAATTTATATATTCAAGAGCATCATTAGCACTTGTATAATTGTTTAGCAATAAATTGATCCATAAGCTGTTCATAAGAGTATCTATTAGGATTCTTTTATTCCCCATTGATTTTGCTATATCTATTGATTTTTCTATTGTTCTTTGGGCTTTTTTAAATGATTGTGAGTATAAATACCCATAATATAGTGAATTATATGATTTGACAATAACTGATTTGATATCACATAATTGTGCCTCTTTTAATGCTCTTTTAGAATATTCAATCCCTTTTGAGTAATTCTTATTCGTATATTCAACTTTAGCAAATTGCAAAAGAGGTGAAATTGTCTGATATCCCTTTCGCCCTTCAATAAAATCAGTTAATTCCTTCTTTGCATATACATAATTTCCCCTATCAATTTCCATAATTAATCTATTCATTTTTATATAATAATTAATTT
>CBDVEF010000242.1:0-3221 GCA_965372935.1 uncultured bacterium
TTTTCTTCTTCCTCTTCTTCCAAGAGATTTCTTTCATCTTTTCTCTTTACAAGAATTGTATAGATTATTGTTTCTCCCGAAGATATTATGGATAATGCATAACCCATAACAGTAAAGAAAAGTGTGTAGAAGCAAAGTCCCATTAAGAAAGCTGCTATCGTTTCAGCCCAATTTGCTTTCATAAAATATGTACCTTTATTTAATAAATCGGGAAGGTAAGCATATCCATTATTGAAAATAACATCCCACCAACCTCTTGGCCCCTGCCAGATGCCTAATGCCCAGTGTGTAAGATTGATGGTAATATTGATAAAGAATCCGAATATTGCAGTTGCAACACCTGCTAAAATAGTTAAGAATATATTAAAGATCAAAAAGTCCCAGGTTCTGTCATTTAAGACACTGAACACTTCAAACAATGTGTCAAATGTATCGTTTTTTGTAACGGCTACAACTGTGGGGGCAGTAATCAAGCTGATTGCAAGAACTATAAAGAGGTATACTACAAGGAGAGCACCCATAAAGATAAAGAGAGACATTAATCCTATAAACAACTGCCCAAAGTAGGGGATTCTTCCGACTAATCCTAAGAATATTCCTATAAAAACAAGAACACCGATAAATATAATCAATGTAAATGGTGTTAAAACCAATGTGTTTAAGTTCTTAAAAGCAAATTTTATGCTTTCCTTCATTTCATAAAATTCATCACCCTTCAGCGATTCAAATGCAATCTTTGATATGGCGGTTATAGCCAGGAATAAAGCTATAACAGCCCATATTGCTCCAAGTATCCACAATATCCAGGAATACCAAGCAAATGATATTCCAATAGTGGGATATGGTACATATCTGAATGTTTGCCATATACTTTTAATCGGGAAACCGGAAGTAAGAAATGCAAGGTATGACAGAATTGTGTAGCCAAATAGTGAGAAGTAGAATCCAAGTACTGCTATTGTAATTTTCTTTGTACTGAAGCCAAGGCGTGGAGCCCGGAAAATATCCCTGTAATTAAATTCTAAGTTGTTCATCTAAAACCTCCTTAAATTCAAAATTTTATAACCTGTGAAAGATATTTGAATAATACTATAAATGCAATTAATAACAATAATAACCACCACCAGGGACGCATGAAAGGTGATTTGCCTTTTTTTGGATAAAACTTTCTTCCAAAATTCATATCTAAACTTATATCATTTATTATATGGTATTGTCAAGATTTTAATGTCATTTTTAAGGGAGAGGAGGGATCAACCACGAATTGCACGAAGGAGAAGAGAATGATTATTGCTTTAACTTCACTAATTAGGGCGAATAATTATTCGCCCCTACAATTCACAATTCAAAATTTCTGTTCATTCTCGTTGGCGTTGGTGTTCCCTCAATAGCAATGCTATTGGCTATTGTAACTTGCCACTTGTAAACTTGTAACTGTTATACATACTCATTTGACTTTTTCTCTAAATAATAGTTGACAAATATTTTCAATCATTTATAATATCAAAGATAGGAGAGGAACAATTTTAATAAGGAGGTGTGCTTGAGATTATTACATTCTCCTAACCTAACTAACTTTAAAGGAGGTATTTTTATGTCCAAGAAAATTACATTTTTGGTGCTAGCTTTGATTGTTGTATTTAGTTTTAGTTTAACAGCGGAACCGGTATTGAAACCTTATCCTGAAAATTCAAATCCTTCAATACTATCTAACAAAGCAGTATACATTACTTTCTTATGTAGTGATATTAACTACAGGTCTATATATCCGCATGCAATGGGTCATATTTGTATTGCTCCAGGCGGATTGGTAGGAACATTTTTTGGAAGAGGAACAGGAACAGGTGACTATTATGGTTTATATTGTTACTATTCAACGGATTATGGTGTATCGTTTACACAGAGTCCTGCAACAGGTCCGGTAATTACGCCTGAAACTTATTATGAAAGGATTTATTCGGCATTAGAGTTAGGTAGTTCATCATTACTTTATGCACCATATACTGTAAGTAATGTTCGTATCCCCAGTGGTGGTGCTGCTGGAGATACAATAGTATTCGCTGCCGATCTATCCGGTCTCGGCGCAGGTGACTGGTTCTCATTGCCAGCTGCTGATAATAGTGATGGTGCTTACAGATATTTACCAAATATAAAAGTAGTTAACGATGCTGATGTTTTTATTATTGTTATGAGTTTAAATGGTGAATATTTTCTACACCATAGCGGTGATTATGGATTTACATGGTCACAACTATATGAATTTAGCGGGGCATATTTCGCACCGTTAATGGCAGATGTAGGTCCGTATGATTCTCTTGTCGGGCCGGCTGCTGACATATGCGAATTATTTTATCTGCCTAATGGTGATCTGCTCTTTGTAGGAGATATCAATTTCGATGCATATACAGGTGCTACTTCGGAATTTCTCGGAGCATTATTTTATGCAACATCAAGTGATATGGGAGTTACATGGGATACTCCACAATGGATAGTCCCAAATATACTGCCAGCAGGATATCAAGTTGAAGGTGTTAATTGGGCAGGTTGGGATGGCAATACAACCTCGGCAGGAGAGGTAATTATTGCAGCCATATATCATCCTAATGATACTAACTATACAAGCAAATTCTTTGCTCATAACTATGATGGTACAAATTGGACTACAACACGAGTAGGACCTGACGATGCTGGAGATAGATGGGTAGGTTTATGGAATGGTTATACGACATCTCAGCAAGCCAGTGCAATAGTGGATGGTTCGGGTAATGCATATGTTTATTGGCAAGATATATATAAAGTCGTAGCAGATACTAATTTCTGGGGTATAGCCGGAGTTAAATATAACGGAACATCATGGGAAACTGCTAAGTTTATCGATACAACTACTATAGGTGGTTTTGGTTATATGTGTGTCGGAAACAAGGTAGATGATAACGGTAATGTTTTATTTGGTTATGTTGGAGCCGGTGATTCGCTATATATTTTAGCAGAACCAGTTCTTGGTATTACTGAAAAGAAACATTCAAGTGTAACAGTGCTGAATATAACGGCTCCCGGACTTGTCAGAAACAGCACGACAATCAGATTCAGCGTTGCAAACGGCGGTTATGGTAAACTCGATGTCTTTGATATGACCGGGAAACTTGTAAAAACACTTGTAAATGGAAATATTAATGCAGGTAGCCACAGTGTCGTATGGAACAGAACAGACAATAGAAATG
>CBDVEF010000243.1:0-3148 GCA_965372935.1 uncultured bacterium
AAAGTAATTCGGACCAAATTGTTGAGTCTGAAACTTTATGATAATAAAGGGAAAGTTATAGTAATGGATTTTTGGGCAACCTGGTGTGCCCCTTGCAGGACGGAAATTCCCGAACTAATAAAATTAAATAATGAGTATAAGAAAAAAGGGGTCATAGTGATAGGTATTGGCCTTGATGATAAGGAAAGGCTTGCAGATTTCAGCAGAGAATATAATATTAATTATGATATACTTGTTGGAACTCAGGACATTGCAAAAAGATATGGTGTTAAAGGGATCCCTACAACATATATCATTGATAAAAAGGGGAGGATTGTTAAGAAATTTGTCGGTTATATGCAGGGAATGGAGAAGGAACTAAAAAAATATATTGATGAAGCGATAAAAGAATAGAATTGCAATATTTTTGTAACAGATGTATATAATCAGGCTCTTGGATGAGCTTGATTATATATCTTCTTCAGTTTTGTTCTTGTTATATGTGTATAAATCTGTGTTGTTCCAAGAGAAACATGACCTAAAAGAACCTGTACCGCCCTAAGATCAGCACCGGAATCGAGCAAGTGTGTTGCGAATGTATGCCTTAGTGTGTGTGGGCTTGCTTTTTTCCCGGGAGCAATCTGATTAATGTAATATTTAACAATTCTGACAAGAGACCGTTGGCTGAGACGGGTGCCACTCTTATTTACAAACAGTGCATATTCTCCTTTTATAGCTTTTTTATTCCTAACAATTAGATAATTTTTTATCGATATCTTTGAATTTTGATTGAATGGCAATATCCTCTCTTTTTTTCTCTTTCCCAGAACTGTAACTGTTTCATTTTCAAAATCTATATCATCAATATTGAGATTAGTACACTCAGATGCTCTCATTCCTGTAGAATAAAGGATTTCCAATATGCTTCTATCTCGTATGCCTTTAAATTTCTTTGTATCCGGAATAATCATCATATTGTTAATTTCTGTAATAGTTAGGTAAGTTGGTAATTTGTGCTCCATTTTAGGAGACTTTATTAGTATAACAGGATTTTTTTCTATACAATTTATCGATACGAGGTATGAGAAAAAAGATTTTAAGGTTGATAATTTTCTGTTTGCAGAACTTCTATCAAAGCCATATTTCATAAGAGAAGAGATAAATGCTCTTATATGTGAACGATTTATCAGATTTACATATTCTATACTGTATAAATCCTTCAGGAAATTAAAAAATTGAATAATATCATGTCTATATGAGATAATAGTATTTTCAGAAAATCTCCTTGTATTTAAAAGATGTTTTAAAAACCTTTCTCTGTACTTTGTAAAATTTCCATTCTCTGTTTCTCTATCCATTTCTTTGCCCTTTCAACCATTAATTCTCGCTTCTCTCTTTTCTTAAGTTTTATATCAATAGAGGGAAATAATCCGAAGTTAATATTCATTGGCTGTATTTTATTTGATACATTTTCAAACAGATAGCTCAGTAAGGCACCGGATGGTGTGTTTTTTGAGAAACTATAGTATGATCTGTTTTTAATATATCGATCCATCTGTATTGCAGAGATAAGTCCTGTCATTACAGATTCCATATAGCCCTCTACTCCAGTAATTTGTCCTGCAAGAAAGATGTTTTTTTTTGTTTTCAATGAAATATTGTAATTAAGGGATTCCTTTGCATTTATATATGTGTTTCTATGCATTGAACCGAATCTTACAATCTCAACATCTCGTAGTGCCGGAATCGATTTGAGTATCCTTTTCTGTTCTCCATACTTCATACGGGTTTGAAAACCTACGATATTAAGAATTGTCCCCTCTTTATCTTCTCTTCTTAACTGGATAATAGCATATGATTTATTAAATTCTTCCGGAGGATTTAAACCTACAGGTTTCATCAATCCAAAGCGAAGTGTGTTTTCCCCTCTTCGTGCAATTTCTTCGACAGGAAGGCAGCCTTCAAAGAAGAGTTCTTTATCAAAGTTATGAACATCTGCTTTTTCAGCACTATTTATCATCTGCACCAGTTTAAAATACTGATCCTTTACTAAGGGAATATTCAGATATGCATCATCATTGTTATACCTTGAACCCCAAAATGTTTTACTCATATCTATAGATTCTTTGAGAACTGTCGGGGAAATTGCGTCATAAAAATAGAGATCATCCTCATTTAAATATTTCCCTATATTCTTCGTTAAGAACTTTCCGGATAATGGACCTGTTGCAATAACTGTATCTATATTTTCATCAATCTCAGTGATATGTTCTCTTATTACCTCAATATTATTATTATTATAAATCGTTTCGGTTATATCGTTAGAAAATTTCTCCCTGTCGACAACAAGAGCTTTGCCTCCTTTAATGCTATTTCTATTGGCAATCTCCATTATCAATGAATTATACTGTATTAATTCATATTTAAGCAATCCATGAGCATTTATGAGTTCTGTAGACTTAAATGAATTACTGCATACAAGTTCAGCAAGATAATCTGTTTTATGGGCTTCGGTTGATTTTATTGGTCTTTGCTCAAAGAGTTTAACGGAATATCCTCTTTTTGCAAGTTGATAAGCTGCCTCAGAACCTGCAAGTCCTCCCCCGATTATATGGATTGTTTTATTCATCTATTTCGTATTTACATTTACTGCATATCAGTTTTACATTTCTGTTTTTCCCCTTATGTTCTTCCATATAATAATTCCCGCATTTCGAGCAAGTTTTATTCACAGGTTTATACCATGTGCTGAATTTACATTTCGGATAATTGCTGCAGCCATAAAATATTCTGCCCTTTTTGCTTCGTCTCTGTATAATTTCGCCATTACAATTTTCTTCAGGGCATTTAACGCCGATGGGGATTGCTCTTGTATATTTGCATTTTGGATAGTTGCTACATGCTATAAAATTGCCAAATTTCCCATTTGTATATACGAGATCAGCTCCACATTTAGGACATTTTTCTCCAACAGGTTTATATGTTTTTGCTTTTTTCTCTATTGGCTCGGTATATTTACATTTTGGATAGTTGCTACAGGCGAGGAATTTGCCAAATCTCCCCCATTTTAAATTTAATGGTGATCCACATTTTGGGCACTTCATATCTGTTGTTTTTTCTATATTTTTCTTTATTGATTCTTTATTTTGGTCAATTTTGTCCATTTTTC
>CBDVEF010000244.1:0-3148 GCA_965372935.1 uncultured bacterium
TGGAAATTTGTATAATAGTAATTAATTATAGTAATCTATAATGGAGGAGAAATGAAAAAGTATTTTATAATAATTTTTATTTTCTTGATATCCTTTCAGCTAAATGCTTTGGATTTTACTTTTTTCGATTTTACAAATCCGCGGGATTTTACAAAAGCATTTTATAATTATACCGTAGAAGAATTTATTGGAGAGCAATCTAAGGGTTCCATTCAATTGAATTCCAGAGGAAATATAATCGACGCTCAAATATCAGATGACAATATGTCAATTGAAGTTATTGTGGAATATGATATGAAAAGTAATAAGCCAATAAAATTTACTGTTAAAGATGAAAATGGCAATGTTGGTTCTAACGGCAACTTGTTCGGTATAGTTAATGATGAAATAGATAATAGATATGATATGGTATACAAAAGACCAAATGATATCAGAACAGCAGCAGGTTCTTTTACCGTTACGGAAAAAAGGTATAAAGGATTTAGAAAAAAGAAAGAAAGCAAAGATGATTTGATTATCATTACTGAAACAACAGACATTATAACAGTTTATATTTATAATGGAATGTCTATAAAGGTTCTTAAAACGACAGAAAAAAAGGTATATACTACTAATAGCTCATCAGGGAATAATCAATCACTTGTTTTAATTTCTTCAGATTCAAAAACCACTGATATCGAACTTATATCATACTCTAAGATTTGTAATAGAACAGGAAATTCTGACAGAGATAGAGAAATCAATTCAAATGGTGAAAATAGCAATTATTATAAAAATAAACAGGATATAAAACTAATACGACATAATGACATTATAAATGTAGAATTTTGTAATCATATTAACGATTGCAATATAAAGGCCACAGTATATAATGTTTTAGGAGGAAAAGTTATAACCTCATATTTCGGAAGTAGTAATATACATTTTAATATAAGCAAATTTAAGAAAGGTATATATTTTATTGTTTTAGAGAGTGAGAATTTTAGATATAAATGTAAGTTTACTTATATAAAATAAACCTATTTAATTTCATTAAAGAAAGAACTTTTCCTATAAGTCCTTTTGCTCTGATATACATTTCTACGCGAATAAATCTTCTCGTTGCAGATTCAAAATAATATGAATTATTAGAATATTCTCCATCATCAAATATGGTTTTTGATGTGATTTTATAACACCTTACCTTTTTGTCATTTGACAATATTGATGTGTCTTTAACGGTTGTTCTTGTTGTATATTTAATCTCATTCATATTTCTTATCGATACGCCTTTTTGCCCCCAACTCATTGAGTCCCGTAGTGGAAATTGAAACATAATGCTATGACTTTTATCCAATAGCAATTCTTTAAAAGTGAAAAGCTTAATGGTTTTTGAAATATTATATAAAGTACTATCCTTATATGAATAAATGCTTGTTATTTTAAGCTGTTGCAGCAGAACTATCTGCTTCAACAATGAATCATTTATTATATATTCAACTCGTATTTTACCGAATCTCGAATTGTAATATTCTATATCTCCATCGTTATACCCCATATATTCAAATGCAGAGTATATTTGCAAGGGGAATATTAATACTATTAAAGTAATAATGCTAAAAAAATAATTTAGTACCCAATTATGATCTTTGTTGATAAATTTCATTTCCCTTTATAAGTGCTATTTTTGTAAGTAGCGGACCGACTATTTCCGTAACAATTGTCGTACCAAGTGCTATAGCAATTATAAGATCACTTAAAGAGGGGAATTGATGTGCCGCTACCACACAAAGACCTATAGCGATACCTGCTTGAGAGATAAGCCCCATACCTGCATATTTTGTAACTGTTTTAGGAGCATGTGACAATTTTCCCCCTATAAATGTTCCTATATATTTACCTGTAAATCTTCCTATTAAGTATCCTATTGCAATATAACCCAATTTAAAAAGCATTTTTACTTTTAATCTTGCACCGGCCAGGACAAAATATAAGAGATAAAAGACAGGACCAAAAACATCCATTGAAGAGAATATACGCTTTTTCTTTCTTGAGAAATTTGTTATTAGAAATCCTGCTACCATGCTCGCCAAAAGCGGGGATAATTCAATTTCAGCAATATTATTTTGCATTAAACCTGCCATCGTAATTATAACACCTAAGGTCATAACAAGATATTCTGTTTTCGATTTAGCATATTTTGAAAGAATAAATAGAAAAATACTTGCAATACCACCGAAAATTATAGACAGGAATAATCCTATTATTATGTGAAAAACTAAAGGGAATAAGGATGAATGAATTCCCGACATATGAGATAGAAGTAGTGTAGAGAAGATAGAATATAGGGTAATACCAAGTGCATCATCAATGCCTGTACAGGCGAGAAGCACCTGAGTAATAGGACCTCTTGCCCTAAGTTCCTGTATAACCGTTATTGTAACGGCGGGGGCTGTTGCAGCTCCAATCGAGCCTATTAATAACGCCTGAAGCATCGGAAGTCCTGCAATGAACACAGCAGTAGAAATTGCAAGGAATGCGAATAATGTTTCGAAGAAAACAATTGCAAGTATAGGTTTCCCCAATTTTTGAAGGTTTTTTATTCGAAGTTCGCCTCCTACATTAAAAGCAACAATTACAAGTGCAAAATTAATTATCCATGTGAGTGTCATATTGGATTCATAAGGGATTAAATTCAGAAATGAAGTTCCTATAACAAGCCCGGCAATAATATATCCTGTAACGGAGGGTAATTTTGCATATTTTATTAATTTACCGAATATATAACCGAAAAATAATGCGATTCCTATTATAAAAAGTGTATTCATCGGGCATTATTATATACATTTATTTAGAAAATGCAAGAGAATTATTCACGGAAAGGGAGAGCAACCACGAATGCACGAATAAAGAAATAGACATCAGACGACAGACATCAGACATCAGCCGAGAAGGGAAAGAAGAAATAACAACGAATTACACGAAGGGGAAGGGAAAACTTTTTAATTTTATTTCACGAATTGGGAATGAATTTCAACTTTCCCTCCACAGGTGGGAGGGAACAGAAGGGAGGGGGGAAATGGAGATCAACCACGGAAAGGAAATCAACCATGAATTACACTAAGAGAATAATTAGTGAGAAAATTAGTGCTTGTTCCCAATGTTCTCT
>CBDVEF010000245.1:0-3144 GCA_965372935.1 uncultured bacterium
TGACAAAATATTTTAAAATAATATAATTGTCCGAGAATTAAATCAATTTTATCTTTTAGGAGGATAAAATAATGAGTGTTTACATTAATCAAGTATTAGAGGATATTCATCGTAGATTTCCATGGGAAAAAGAATTTTTACAAGCTACTGAAGAAGTTCTTCAATCGTTAGATGTTGTTATTGAGAGAGAGCCGAAATATAAAGAGGCAAAAATACTCGAAAGAATTGTTGAACCTGAAAGAATAATTATTTTTAGAGTACCCTGGGTTAATGACAGGGGTAATATTGAAGTAAACAGAGGGTACAGAGTCCAGTTTAACAGTGCTATCGGACCATATAAAGGGGGACTCAGATTTCACCCTTCAGTAACACTTAGTATTCTTAAATTTCTTGGATTTGAACAAATATTTAAGAACAGCCTCACCGGTCTTCCTATGGGGGGAGGAAAAGGCGGTAGTGATTTTAGTTTAAGAGGGAAATCAGATAATGAAGTTATGAGATTTTGCCATAGTTTTATGAATGAACTTTTCAGATATATAGGACCTGATACGGATGTTCCAGCCGGAGACATCGGTGTAGGAGCAAGAGAAATCGGTTATCTCTACGGACAATATAAGAAGTTGAAAAGTGAATTTACAGGCGTTCTTACCGGAAAAGGATTGAATTGGGGTGGAAGTTTAATTCGACCTGAAGCTACTGGTTTTGGTGCTGTATATTTTATAGAGGAAATACTTAAAAGGAAAGGAACAAATCTTGAGGGTAAAACCATTTCTATCTCAGGTTTTGGTAATGTGGCATGGGGAGTTGCACTTAAGGTGACAGAACTAGGTGGCAAGGTTGTCACTCTTTCAGGTCCTGATGGATTTATCTATGATAAAGATGGAGTAACTGGAGAAAAGATCGACTATTTATTAGAACTTAGGGCATCAGGAAATGATATTGTCAAACCTTATGCAGATAAATTTGATACAGAATTCCATGCAAATAAACGACCATGGAATACTAAAACTGATATTGCAATGCCATGTGCTACACAAAATGAGATTAATGAGGAGGATGCAAAATCGCTTATTGATAACGGTTGTATTCTTATTGCCGAAACTTCGAATATGGGATGTACAGCAGAAGCAATGAAGATTGCTAATGAAAATATTATATATGCCCCAGGCAAAGCAGTAAATGCTGGTGGTGTGGCAACTTCCGGACTCGAAATGTCTCAAAACAGTATGAGATATAATTGGACATCCAATGAAGTTGACAATAAACTTCATCAAATAATGAAAAATATTCATGATAATTGTATTCAAGCAGCCGAAGAATATGGATTCAAAGATAATTATGCTATTGGAGCGAATATTGCCGGTTTTAAGAAAGTGGCAGATGCAATGATTGACCAGGGTGTTGTATAACAAATATCCCTATTTTAATTAAATTAAGCAGTAATGAGTAGCTCATCCCTACTCATTACTGCTTTTTAAAGGTAATTATTATCTCCCTTTAATTTCCTTTTTATATATTTATACAAAATTAATATTGACATAATATCTATATTTTGATAATCTTATCACTATGTATAAAGAAATTAAAATATTAAAGTATCAATTTGGAGGTATCGAATGAATAATTATGTAAATGAAGTTCTTGATGGTCTAAAAGCGAGAATCCCCTGGGAAAAGGAATTTATTCAGGCAGTTACCGAGGTTTTAAATTCATTAAGTATTGTAATCGAAATGGAACCAAAGTATAAAAATGCAAGAATACTTGAAAGAATTATAGAACCTGAAAGGTCAATAATATTTAGAGTACCATGGGTAGATGACAGAGGTGAAATACATGTAAACAGAGGGTATAGAATACAATTTAATAGTGCCATTGGTCCTTACAAAGGTGGAATAAGACTTCACCCTACAGTAAATCTGAGTATTCTTAAATTCCTTGGATTTGAACAAACATTTAAAAACTCATTAACAACACTCCCTATGGGTGGAGGAAAAGGGGGCAGTGATTTTGATCCTAAGGGGAAATCAGATAATGAAGTTATGAGATTTTGTCATAGTTTTATGAATGAACTTTTCAGATATATAGGACATAATACAGATGTTCCTGCTGGAGATATCGGAACAGGAGGAAGAGAGATAGGTTTTATGTTCGGGCAATATAAAAAGCTTATAAATAATTTTACAGGTGTTTTTACTGGAAAAGGACGGAATTGGGGAGGAAGTTTAATTCGGCCTGAAGCGACAGGTTTTGGTGCTGTATATTTTGCTCAAGAGATGCTAAAAACAAGAGGTGAAGATTTTAATGGAAAGGTTGTTGCTATTTCCGGTTCCGGTAATGTCGCTCAACATGCTACTCATAAAATTATGGAACTCGGAGGAAAAGTAGTCACACTTTCGGATTCAAGCGGTTCCATACTTGATCAAGAAGGAATCAATGAGGAAAAATGGCAATTCATAATGGAGCTCAAGAATATTAAGAGAGGTCGTATTAAAGAATATGCTGATAAATTTGGCGTTAAGTACTTTGAAGGTATGAGACCCTGGGAACTTGCTCGTTTTGATGTGGCAATGCCATGTGCTACACAAAATGAACTTAATGAAGAGGAAGCTAAAACACTTGTTAAGAATGGTGTTATATGCGTTGCCGAAGGTGCAAATATGCCATCTACACTTGGCGCTACTGAGGTATTTTTGGGAAATAATGTACTATTCGGACCTGGTAAAGCCGCAAACGCAGGTGGTGTGTCAACATCCGGACTTGAAATGAGTCAAAATAGTATGAGACTTAGCTGGAGCAGAGAAGAGGTTGATGAAAAATTGCATAACATTATGATCAGTATCCACGATAATGCAAGAGCAGCAGCCGAACGATTCGGATGTCCTGGTAATTATGTCAATGGAGCAAACATTGCAGGATTCTTAAAAGTTGCAGATTCAATGATAGATCAAGGTGTTGTATAATTACTTTTATTGTAATACAAAAGGGCAGAGTTGCATCTGCCCTTTTTGCATTATAATTCCTCTATCCATTATCTCCTGATAAGAGATACACCGTTCATACCATCCATAAGTACAATAAATGGTTTTTCTACTTCAATATGTGTTATATAGGATTTTTTTTCTACTATTTTTTGTTTTATTAACC
>CBDVEF010000246.1:0-3142 GCA_965372935.1 uncultured bacterium
GATGAATTTAGAAGAAGCTAAGAAAAAAATGGAAGAAGATGATGATTATAATTATATAGAGGAAAGAATTAAGAGTAAAAAAACAATTAAATTCCTCCTTGAAAACTCAAATTTTATAACTGAATCGGAGGAATTACCGAAGAAAGAGGATGAAAAATTAGAGACAGACATGGATAAAGGAAAAGAAATTGACAAGGAGGAGAATAATGTTTAGTGTTCCATATGTAATTGAAAGCACAGGGAGGGGGGAACGCGTCTATGATATATATTCCAGACTTTTAAAGGATAGGATTGTTTTTCTTGGGAACCAGGTCGTAGACGATATGGCAAATATAATAATTGCACAACTGTTATTTCTGGAAGCTGAGGATCCGGAGAAAGATATTTATCTATATATTAACACACCAGGAGGTTCTGTCACAGCGGGGCTTGCGATTTATGATACTATGCAATATATAAAACCTGATGTTGCTACTATATGTATAGGGCTGGCAGCCAGTATGGGGGCATTACTGCTTTCTGGTGGCACAAAAGGGAAAAGATTTTCATTGCCAAATTCAAGAATGTTAATTCATCAACCGTCTGGAGGAGCACAAGGTCAGGCTACAGATATAGAAATCGAAGCGAAAGAAATTATCAGAATCAAGAAAAATTTAAATGATATCTTCGTTCGTCATACCGGACAATTGTTAAAGAAAATAGAGAAAGATACCGATAGAGATTTCTGGATGTCTCCAGTGGAAGCAAAAGAATATGGATTAATCGATACGATAATTGAGAAGAGGAGTGATGTGATTGAAAAATAGGAACGATGCGAATAATAATGAGTTGAAATGCTCATTTTGTAAGAGGGGACAAAATGAAACCGGAGGTTTAATTCACGGTTATGATGGTTATATCTGTGAAGATTGTGTCTTGGCAATTGCTGATGCTGTTTATAATATAAGAAAAAAGAGAAAAGGAGATACTATTTCACTGGGGACAATTGTACAAAATACTCCTGCTAAATTCAAATCCGAGTTAGACAAATATGTAATAGGGCAGGAATATGCAAAGAAAACTGTATCGGTAGCGATATATAATCATTATAAACGAATAAAATATAATTTAGAAAATAAAAACAAAATTAGAAAAACAAATTTGCTGTTTTTCGGTCCAACCGGGGTTGGAAAAACATTCCTTGCTGAAACAATTGCGAGATTTATAAATGTTCCTTTTGCAATTGCTGATGCAACATCTATAACCGAAGCAGGTTATGTGGGTGAGGATGTAGAAAATGTGCTTTTAAAATTAGTAGAGAACGCGGATTATAATATTAAGAATGCCGAACTTGGTATTATATATATAGATGAAATTGACAAAATAGCGAAATTATCGGATAATCCTTCTATTACGAGAGATGTCTCAGGAGAAGGTGTTCAGCAAGCGTTGTTAAAATTAATCGAATCAGCAATTGCTAACCTGCCACCTAAAGGTGGTAGAAAACATCCTGATCAAAAATATATAAAAATTAACACCGAGAATATTCTCTATATCTTTGGAGGAGCTTTTATAGGAATAGAGGATATAATTCAACATAGAATAGGAGAAAAAACTCTTGGTTTTGGGCAAGAAATTATACCGAAAGGAGAATACAGAGATATTCGCAAAGCTAAACCGGAGGATTTTGTAAAGTATGGTCTAATCCCTGAATTTATAGGTAGGATTCCCATACTTGTTCCATTTGAGAATCTTGATGAAAGTATGTTAATTAGAGTAATGAAAGAACCAAAGAATTCTTTATTGAGAGAATATCAAAAGATGTTCTCATTAGATGATTGTAATCTTCTATGGGAAGAGGATGCACTCAAGTATATTGCAAAAATAGTTCATAAACAGAAAACAGGTGCAAGAGGATTAAAAGGAATAATCGAATCGGTATTAATGGATGTTATGTATGAAGTTCCATCGATTAAAGGTAAGAAAAATTGTATTGTTAACAAAAATAGTATTAAAGAGGGGGACTCCCCTAAAATTATAAAGGTAAACTGATATGAGAGAATTGATAGATGTTCCGACATTACCATTAAGAGATCTTATAGTATTTCCATATATGGAAGTTCCAATTATTGTAGGACGAGAGTGTTCGATTGGAGCAATCAATAAGGTGCTGAAAAGCAATGATAAATTATTGTTTGTAATATCCCAGAAAGTGGCAAGCGTAGAAGAACCAAAAGAAAAAGATCTTTATAGATATGGAACATTGGTAAATGTTGAAAAAATAATAAAATCACAGGATGAAACAATAAAAATATTGGTAAGAGGGCAGGAAAGGGCAAGAATTGTGAATTTCAAAACTAAAGATGCATATCTGTCAGATTTGGTAATCGAACCACTTAAAAAAAACAAAGGAAAATATGTAGAAGCTCTCGTAAGAAAATTGTTAAAATGTTTCAGCAGTTATGCAAGTCTAAAAGAGCATTTCCCCCCTGAATTTTTATACGAAATTCAAAATATTAAGCAATATGAAGAACTTGCATATATTATAGCATCGAATATTGATATAAAACAGGAGCAGAAGCAAAATCTTATAGAGATAGGATTCCTCAGGGAGCTTTTATTCGAACTTAATAATATTTTAATTACCGAACTCGAATATATTGCAATTGAAAAAAAGATTGAAAATTCTGTAAAATCTCAACTTTCAGAAGGGCAAAAACAATATTACTTAAAAGAACAAATTAAGGCGATACAAAAAGAGCTTGGAGAAGGTAATATTGACAACGAAATGATTGAACTGCATAAGCGAATATTAAGTGCAAAAATGCCTAAAGATATAGAGGGGAAAGCTATCGGAGAGTTTAGTAAATTATCTAAAATGATGCCAATAAGTCCAGAAGCTGCTGTTACAAGAACATATATTGAATGGTTATGTGATTTGCCATGGCAAAAATATACAAAAGATATACTTGATATTAGTTCTGCAAAGAAGATATTAGATAAGAATCATTATGGTCTTGATAAGGTTAAATGTAGATTGCTTGAATATCTTGCTGTTCTGAAACTTGTAAAAAAGATAAAAGGGCAAATTATATGTTTTGTGGGAGCTCCCGGTGTCGGTAAAACCTCATTAGGACAATCAATTGCTGAAACCGCTCGAGCG
>CBDVEF010000247.1:0-3141 GCA_965372935.1 uncultured bacterium
TAATATTTTTTATATATAATATCGTACTTGACAATGAATCTGATACTGTTCATGATGCTTTTATTGGTGTTTGTGCTGATAATGATATTGGAAATGAATCTGGAACGGCTGCAAACGATCTCGTAGGATTTGACAAAGATAGGAATATGGCATTCCAGTGGCAAAATGACCCGGAATCTGGGTGAACCCATTTTCCCGGAACGATTGCATATAAATTTCTTCAGGGGCCAAAATCAAATGGAATAGACACTGTTCATTACTATAATAATGGTCTTGACTCGATTGTAATCGGACCTAATGATACACTTGGTATGACTGCATTTAAGATATTTGCAATTTTTATGGATCCTACAAATAGAATTGAAAGATATCAAATGATGAGCGGTTATAATCATTGGAATATGGACACACTTAATCCTGAAAATTCATATCAACCGTTTGATATTGATCAAATGGGTCCTAGTGACAAGAGATTTCTCCAGACAGCAGGACCATTTAATCTTATCCCGGGTGATACTGCAAAATTGATTTTTGCAATTATTATGGCAGAAGATACATCTGACCTGCCTGTAAAAGCAGATATGGCACAATCTATATTTTATGGAGGATGGGTAGCTCCGATGCCTCCGGCAGTCCCGGATCTGTTTGGGGTTCCCGGAACTAATAAAGTAACCTTATATTGGGAAAACAATCCTGAAATTACACCTGATAAATATTCATATATAGCAAGTAAAGATTCGATTCAGCAGAATGGACAAACAGTGGCGAATCCATGCTATAATCCTGCATATAGAGATTATGACTTTGAAGGTTATAAGATCTGGAAAAGTATATATACAGATCCATCAACATTTCAAATGATTGCTCATTTTGATAAAGACGATGGTTTGCAGGTTTTAAGACAGGATAGTTTATATGATATAAATGGTGATACATTTGTAATTATCAAAGCAGAAACACTTGGTTTTGATAACGGGCTTGCATACACATTTGTTGATACGAATATACCATATTCAAATATAACATACTATTATGCAGCAACTGCATATGATGCAAATTATTTTGGCTATACAGTTGATAGTATAGGGGATACGATAGGAATCGATCCTTTGAGTTATAAATCTCTTATAACAGATAATATGATATCTGTTATTCCTGATAGTCAGCAGAATTTTATTACAGAACCATATTCTACAATAACATTTGAAAATGGGAATCCATTACTTCCTTACGCAAATGTAGTTTATCCTGATGGAGTTCCTATTGTTAACAATATATTAGATGATTCGACTGTATACCACTTAAGATTCGGTCCGATAACAAAAAGTGTTGAAGGGACTCCTATATATACTTTCTATGCAGATACAATAAGTGGTGATAGATATTTACCTCAGGATACATTGGGAAATCCAATTTTATTGGAAATAAAAACAATAGCTATAGATTCCGGCCCTACATTAGTCTGGAAAAGTATAAATCCTATTTCATTCCCTATATATGGAGCAATAATATATGTTGATTCGGTATCTGTATATCCTGAAAACAATATAGTTGATAGTATTACATTAAATGATCTTGGGACACCATATAACACAGAAAATCTATACCTTGCAGATTCGGTATACACTTCATATCCCAAGATAAAAAGCCATCCATGCTATAATGGAGGTAGTTATAGGATAACATGGCATCCCGTGTATATAGACTCCCTTTCTGATAGTGCATTAACATGTGATGTATATGACATAATAAACGGTGTAGAAATACCATATTCTGGATTATGGGAGATGAGCTGGAGATTTGGAAAGGTATCGAGTGAGACTGACCATGGGCAATATGCACTTGTTTCAAGTTCCACAACAGACAACTGGAAGTGGATGTATATAGCAGGAACAATGATACTGTTTAACTATCGTCCCGAGATGCCTATATCACCGCAGAGAGTACAACCGATGATACAGGCGAACAAACCAATAGAAGGAGAGGAATGGTATATATATACGACAGGTTGTCCTACACCATCATCAGGGAATAGCTTTAAAATTACATTTACAAAAGGAACGCTTGGTATTTATGACCAATTAGAACATTCAAAACTTGATAATGTGACTGTTACTCCAAACCCATATCTCATAAGTTCCTCAAAAGATATTAAGGGGAAAGGAAAAGGACTTATGTTTAAGGGACTACCAAGTAAATGCGATATATCAATATACTCACTTAACGGGTCATTGATTGACAAGATAGAGCATAGGAGTTCAACAGACAATGTTACTGAGTATTGGAATGTTAGCAATAATCCAAAATTAAAACCAGTTAGTGGTGTCTATTTCTATATGGTTGAGACCATTGACAGAAGACATCATAAGAGTGGGAAAATTGTACTAATTAGATAGAGTAGATTTCATCTCTTCCCGTTGGCATTGGCACTCGTTTGCACCGCATCACCCTCACCTAAAGTCTTCCTACCATCAAGGGCGAGGAAGCAAATGGGTGGACATTAAAAATTGATTTGGTATTTATAAAGGTGATTAATTTAAATCACCTTTATAAAATAAGTTAAATGTAAATTACTAATACAAAAGTTTAAAACTTTATAATTTTTTTAACAAATCTTGATTCATTATTCTTAATTTCTACAAAATATAACCCGTTTTTTATATTAATAGTTAAAGAATTTATCCCATTTTTAAGTAGAATATTGTTAATTGAATATACTGTTCTTCCATCTACACCAATCATATTGATATTTACCGAGGATTCATTATCTGTATTTATAGATAATATTCCATTTTGATACCTTATATCGTATTTAATTTTCTTTAAACGCTTTTGCTCTTTTATTCCTAATGGGTTAATATAAAAATTGATGCCGGTATCTCCATAAGCAACTTCGATATAAGATGGATCACAAGTATATCCCGTAGGTACTTCAATATAAATGCCATAAGAATCTGATGCTGTTGATATTGGTAAAGAATAATGACCATCGGAATATGTTAGTGTATACATCTCTCCAACATTTTCATTGGTTATCGCATCACATTGTACCCTAAATGCATCTGTTCCGATACCATCGATATATACATAACCTTTAATATCGGAATCGGTTTTATATACAACAATATCCATATTTGTTAC
>CBDVEF010000248.1:0-3129 GCA_965372935.1 uncultured bacterium
TTATAATATTCATAAAATATATATAGGCAATTTATATACATTTTATTATGTAAAGTAATAACATTACTTGCATAATTCACCTTTTTTAAAGTGTGTAATTTATTCCCACTTTTGGGAAAATTTTACACACTTTTTCCCTCTATTGTTATATATTGCATATTATGTCCCTGCCACTGGAGTTGCGACTCATCTCCTGCATTTACTAAAACCAAGTTTCTATAATATCTCCGGTATCGATTTGTCCTTTTTGCACCTTTATTATATTCGAACCGAGAATACGATTAAAATTTCTAAAATAGGAAGGAAGACCTTCAGAATCAAATAATTCAATTCCATTGCGTAATTCATAATGAATATGCACCCAATCGGCAGTCGCACCGGAAAAGCCCATTCGCGCTACATACTGACCCTGTTCGATTTCATCACCTTCCTTTACATCGATACTTCCTTGCTTAAAATGACCGATTAAACTATATTCCCCATTTTCATGGTCAATTATAACATAATTACCAGCCATGCTTTTTGGATTTCGTGAAACTTCATCAAAATCGAACATCCTCTCACCAAGGATATTATCCTGTATATTATCAACCACTTCAACTATTCTACCTTTACCAGGGGCATAGACCTTAACTCCAAACCCAAACCAATCTTCATTGGAGTTACCTTCACCATGATATAAATCACCATTTTTGTTAACCACACAGAAATCATAGGCATAACGACCGGAGTTAGCCTTTACGCCAATTTGGCGAGCCATTGGATGAGTCAAATTTAGTCGCCTGTGATGAGAATAAAATTCATGACCATCGTAAACGATAAGTCTATCATTCAAAGGCAAAATCAAATCTGTTTTTGTTTCGTAATATACAGGATTTACAATCACCTCGGATTTATATTTCCATATATCTGTCGATGAATCAAAGTAAAATGTATAATATAGACTTTCAAATTCCAAATCAGTGTCAAAGAAATAGAAGGGATTAAAAATATAAAGGGTACCTTTCGGAGCAAGTTTAATATTCGGCAATGTATAAATACTTGCGGGTGAACCATTTCTGTTTATGAATCTCCGGGACAAAAGATTATGTCCGCTATCAAAAATCGAAACTTGAATTGTGTTAATTTCCAACTCTTCATCGGTCGTATTTTCCAAAAGGAAATCAAAATTCAAGTATTGACAACACCTCCCCTTTTCAATGTATACATTATTCGGAATAACTGTTATGTTAATCACTATCTACTCCTCTATTTCAAATTCAGATTTAAATATATTTCACATCCTTTTAATTCAGAAACAGAAACATAAAAATACCATACTATAATTCATGTTGCCAGCATTTACCACTAGGATTATATGTTTTTCTTTTACATCTCTTTCCCTTTTTCGATGTGGCTGAACATTGAATAATATGAATCCGTTTCGAAGTCCTTTTCACCTTTTTCTTTAAAGATCCATCGAATATTTCTTCTTTGTTAAAATGTTCTCTATGAAGAATACAGTACCTACCTGGATGACTTGTAAGATTTTTACATCGTTCACCTGTTTCCGATTTCCATTTGCATCTATACATTTTTCCCGTTTCACTGAATTTCCCCTCTAATTTCCAATTTGTAGATTGATAATCTTTAATTCTACCACCAATATCAAGTCCTGTTTCCGATACTTTTGCAAACAGTTTTGCATTAACCCCAAAGTCATCATTATAATCAAGTTTTAAAGAAAATTCCTTTAACCCGCTAAATTGTCTCGCTTCTGCAATTTGCCGCCATGTCGGTTCATGTGAATGCCAAACCATATTATCAGGCAATATAATATCCTCTTTCGGCTCAAGTGTAGCGGTATAGATCGCCTGTTGTAATTTGCTCCTATCCTTATCATATTGAACACCTGTTTCAATAGAACCTACAGGGATTGAGAGATTTATCGATCTCGTGTCCTCTCTTGTATAACCCTCAACACTTTCCACATTTACCATAGTAGCTCCAAGTCCGATAAGCAAATTTATAGCTTCTATAAATTTATGTTCGAATACGCGCATATGAAAATCAGCAAGAGAATAGTATATTTTACTGTTTGTAGGATGCCCCGCATAAATAACATTATTCAAAGGATGCCCTGGAGGGAAAATAAGAGATTTTGCTTCTGTTCTGCTAACTGTAAGAATATCAATTCCATGGGTTCTTATAAATGTAACGGAATCAACAACATCCTTTATAATCAAAGCGGCTGCAGCAGGTAGAGTAACGAGAATACCCGGAGGACCAGCTGCAATTCCGAGTAGAGCGAGTGTAACCTGTCCGATAAATTTCCAATTGCTCTTTTGCCCCTCTTTTTTAGCCCTCTCTTTTGCAATATTTTCAGCTTCTATTACTTTATCATCCAATACTAAAACAAATTGCCGCTTTGCATACGGTATGTTATCAAATTTTCGTATTGATTTCACTTCGTTATTTTTCATAATTCCTCCATTTTATATTTTTATTAACTTCAAATATCAAAGAAAATAGATTCATTTAACATATAAGCTCCTTACATCATTCCCCTTAAACAATTATTATAATTATTGTAATTATGATATATCAGTTTAATATAAATGTCAATAATCGTTATGAAAATATGGGAGATATGTATAAAACAGTTGCAAGCAACAAGTTACAAGTATCAAGTAAAAAGTAAGAAGTAGGAAAAGCTAATAGTATTGCTATTGAGTGAATGTCAATCGCCAGTGGGAACGGATGGTGAATAGTTAATAGTATATAGGAAATGGAAAATTATAGATTCGTGAAATAATGTTTATATTCCCCCTCCCTTATGTTCTCTCTTAGATCCTGAAATAAATTCAGGATGACACATTAGAAAATAGAAAATTGTGAATTGTAGAGGCAGATAATTATCTGCCTTTGTCGCTTTCCAATTCGTGAAATTAATTCTCAATTCGTGTAATAAAAGTTATATTTGTTTTCTTCTCATTTGTGTAATTTGTTACAAATTTGTGAATTGGTGGTGGGTCTCCCTTTCTCCCCCTCCCTTCTATTCCCTCCCACAATGGGCGGGAAAGTTAAAAAGATTTTCCCATTCGTGTAATTCGTTGTTATTTCTTTCCCTTTTCGGCTGACGTCTGATGT
>CBDVEF010000249.1:0-3123 GCA_965372935.1 uncultured bacterium
ACCATAATTCCTATGCTTATTGCCATTATCCGTTTTCTATCTCTATATTTAGGTATCAGTAGGGGGTAGATGGATATAGACAATAAATACAATTGGGAAGTGGGAAGTGGGAAAGGCGAAGATCATTAACCGTAAATCGTAAATCGAAATTCGCAAATTAGTGGTTGATCTCGCTTCCCGTGTTTATTTCCCCTTTTTTATTATCTCACTCGTTTAGTTTATTCTATTTAAAATTTCTTATCTTACGATGTTCTTCTGGTACATCTTTCCTTGAAAGGCTTATTTTCCCTCTATCATCAATTTTAATTACCTTTACCATAACCTCATCATCAACTTTAAGAACATCACTAACCTTATCGATTCGCTCCTCTGATATCTGAGAGATATGCTATAAACCATCTTTCCCCGGTAGAATTTCGATGAATGCCCCAAAATCGGTAATTTTCTTTACCTTTCCAATATATAATTTACCAGGCTCTGCATCTTCTGTAATAGCTTTGATTATATTAACGGTTTCATTAATGCTTTCTGGATTATCCGAGAATATTTTAACCTTTCCATCATCACTTATATCTATTTGAGCACCAGTTGTATCAATAATATTTCTTATTGTTTTTCCGCCTGGTCCAATTAGTAATCCTATTTTCTCTTTATCGATAACAAGTATTTCCATTCTTGGGGCATAAGGGGATAATTCTGCTCTGGGTTCTGATATTGTCTCGTTCATTTTTGAAAGTATAAAAGCTATACCTACTTTTGATTGCTCAATTGCTTTAGATAATATTTCCAGAGAAATACCTGTTGTTTTTGTATCAAGTTGAATGGCTGATATCCCATTTATTGTCCCTGCAACCTTGAAGTCCATATCAGCATAATGATCCTCTTCTCCCATTATATCGGAAAGAATAACATAATTGTCATCATTATCATATACCAATCCCATTGCAATACCAGCAACATGTGATTTGATTGGTATGCCTGCGTCCATCAAACAAAGTGATCCGCTACATACTGTAGCCATAGATGAAGAGCCATTTGATTCAAGGATATCGGAAACAATTCTTATCGTATAGGAAAATACCTCTTCTGAAGGTATAACAACTCTCAAAGCTGTTTCAGCAAGGTGCCCATGTCCAATTTCCCTTCTTCCCGGTCCAAACATTCTTCCGACTTCTCCTACGCTAAACGGTGGGAAATTATAGTGAAGCAAAAATGATTTTGTCAATTCAGCTCCAAGCTCTTCCATCTTTTGAGTGTCATATTCTGTTCCCAATGTGCAGGTCCCTAAGCTCTGCGTTTCTCCTCTTGTAAACAAAGCTGAGCCATGTACTCTTGGTAGAATACCGGTCTCACAAGTTATTTTTCTAATTTCATCAAATTTTCTTCCATCAAGTCTAATATTCTCATTTAATATCTTATTTCTCATTACCCTCTTTTTGATTTCATCGAAATAAAATTTAATTTCTGTATCCTTTTCGGGAAATTCATCTAAAAGACTATTCATTACTGAACCCTGAATTTCATTGTAGGCATTATTACGTTCTTTCTTTTCTCTTATACTCGCAATTTCTTTGTATTTATCACCGATAAGGTTAATTACCTTTTCCTGGAGATTTTCGGTTCCAAATGTATCTTCTATCTTAATTTTAACAGGATTTATTTTAGATATGAATTCTTTTTCGATTTCAATTATTTTTCTTATTTCACTTTGTGCTTTTGTAAGTGTTTCTAAAAGTTCCTTTTCACTTATTTCATTACAGATCCCTTCAATCATTGTTATCCTGTCTTTATTCCCTGCTACTGTTAAATTTACTGAGCCCTCTTGTATTTGAGATATTGTAGGATTAATCACAAAATGACCGGCAACTTTACCTATTCTAACAGCAGCTACAGGTGTTAAGAAAGGAATATCGGATATAGATAAAGCTATACTTGCACCAATAATTCCTAAAATATCAGGTTCATTTTCTTGATCATATGATAGAACAGTTATGATAATTTGAGTCTCGTTTCTAAAATTGTCAGGGAACAGAGGTCTGATAGGTCTATCTATCAATCTTGAAGATAAAACCTCTTTCTCTCTTGGTCGTCCCTCTCTTTTAAAATACCCCCCTGGAATTTTACCTGCTGCATACATTCTTTCCCTGTATTCAACTGTAAGCGGGAAAAAATCAAGAGATTTATTTGGGGTTTTTGCCATACAGGCAGTAACTAGTATTACTGTTTCTCCATATTTTACAACACAAGAACCATTTGCCTGTTTTGCAATCTTTCCTGTCTCGATTGAAAGTATTCTTTCTCCTACTTTAGTCTCAATTTTATATTCCATATATCCTTCTTATTTTCTTAGTCCTAATCTTCCAATCAGTTCTTTATATTTGTTAAAATCCTTTTTAATAAGGTAGTTTAATAATCTCCTTCTTTTTCCTACTAATTTGAGAAGTCCAAATCTTGAATGAAAATCTTTTTTATTAATTTTTAAATGATCGGTGAGATATGTTATTCTTTCTGATAAAATAGCAATCTGTACCTCAGTTGAACCGGAATCATTTTTATCCTTCCCAAAATCCTTAATAATTTTAAGTTTGTCATCTTTGTTTAAAGCCATACTCAGTAACCTCCTTAAGTATATCTTTGCTTTGTTTAATATCTTTATTTATTTCATTTATTAACTTTTCTTTACTGTCAAAGAACATTTCTTTACGCAAGTATCTCATTAGATACAGTTCAATCATATAACCATATATATTATCATTAAAATCAAAAATATGCAATTCAATATTTTTAGTTTTTCCACTTTTTATTGTCGGTGCTGTACCTATTGCAAGAACTCCATCATAAATTTTGTTTTCCAATTTCACAATGGATGGATATACACCATTCGGAGGTAGCAATTTACCTTTCTCAACGGATATATTTGCTGTTGGTATGCCGATATCTTTTCCAATACCTTTTCCATGAATAACAATACCTGAAATTAAATATGGATGTGCGAGTAAATCTAAAACATATGAAAATATTCTTTCATACAGCAATTTTCTTATTAATGAACTGCTAATTGCTTTTTTTGAATGATGATCAAATAGCGGTTCGATTATTTCAATATCAAATGAGAAAACATCT
>CBDVEF010000250.1:0-3117 GCA_965372935.1 uncultured bacterium
CAGGACAGGTTTATTTCAGGATCTAAGAGGGAAAAGAAGAGAGACAGGATATGACAGTTAGAAAGAATAAAATGTCTTTTTTATAAAATAATTGTAGATTCCTGCTTTCGCAGGAATGACACAGAGGGGATGCAGGAATAATTAAAACAGAGAGAATGGATTAAATCCTTTCCTCTCTCCTTGAACTGGTAAGTATGTCCATACCTATTTACCAGAAAGATTTTTTAATATAGACATAGCTTATTATTTTTGCTATTATACATTTTTGGAGAGTGTCATGAATAAATTGACAGAAATTATGGTTATGTATACATTTGGGATGGATAAGGAGAATGTAAAGAGGGCTTTTTCTATTCCGCAGGAGATAGCACATTTTATATCTTCTGCACAAATTGCAAAAATTATTGCAAAGAAAAGGAATATTAAAGAATCTCTTGCAACCGCTACTGCGCTTGTCCATGATATATATAGAATTAAAACAGGTATAAATGAAAACCATGCTATATTGGGATATGAATTGGCTAAAGCATTTCTTAAAGAAAATAGTGCGTTTTCTAACGAAGAGATAGAGAAGATAGCTGTTGCCGTTAAAAATCATAGCAAGAAAGATCAATTTGGAAATTCTCTTGAAGAACTTATTAAAGATGTGGATGTGTTTGATTCCTATTTTTATAATATAAAAAAGGATAATAAGTTTTATAGAGATAGATTTTATAAGGTTGTTAAAGAATTAAATCTCCCGGAGGGAGAATATTATTATTAATTTCCTATCCGAATTAGAGTGTTGATAAGCATATGAAAATCCGAATTATTATTACAATTTGTATATTGATGATATTTTGCCAATTTTTATTCGCTGATAATATGGAAGATCGCGTTATTGATAATCTAAATATAAAGAATATTTATAGTGAAAGCACGTTCGTTTCAAAAGATGGGAAATATCTTATAACAGCTCTTTTTTTTAAAGATAGTTTAATTTCCATAGAATATATCGAGTCACTTAGAAATTACTTAAAGAAAAAAGAAAACATTGAATATTATGATATTGAAGAAAAATTTATCAGTGATAGTTCCTATGCTTTTGGACAGGGCATTCTGCCAAACATAGAATTGCCAATTAAATTTTCTCCTAATGTAGCAAGATATATAGGACAGGGTGGTGAAATATCTATCAATGGTTCGGAAAAAATAGAATTTGGTGTAAGCAAGAGTGAAGATATCGGAAGTAATGATTTAGAATATGCATCGACCCCTCTTCCTGAATTCCTATCGAAGCAACATATGGATATTAATGTTGTGGGAACTGTCGGGCAAAAAATTTTCATAAATATGCATCAAAATAGTGATGAAAATATAAGTTCCCTTGCAAATAATATCAATCTCGAATACAAAGGTGATGAGGATGATATTATAAGAAATATAAGAGCTGGGGATGTGGATATGTCTATTCCCAATACAAGACTTATTGGTGCTTTACCGTCTCATAAAGGGTTATTTGGTCTGAATCTAAGCGGTGGAGTAGGCCCTGTTGATTTTACATTGGTCGCAAGTAAAGAACAGAGTGAGTCGGAAAGAAAAAATTTTATTGGAAAAAGTGTTTTAAATATAGATACATTATGGGATATCTCTTTTGCAAAGAATAGGTACTATTTACTTGACACTATATTTTATCTTAGTCCAGGTGATACAATAATTTCGCTGAATGTTTTTCTTGATGATGGGAATGGTGCGAATGACTCTATTAGCGGCGCGAAAATTGGCATTGGGTATCCTGACCCCAATAATCCAGGTATGAATACTGAATTTATTGAACAAGGGTCATTTAATTTACTGGAAGAGGGAGAGGGGAAGGATTATCTATATGATTTACGAAATAACATTTTAACATTAAAAAATTCACTTAACAATGGACAAAGACTCGCAGTTTCTTATATTTACAAATCTTCCGGTATTATCGATACTGTTGGTTCTGTAAATTATTCAAATGTTGACACATTATCGTTAAAATTGATTAGTAGTGCCTATCCTATCCCCATTTCTCCTATATGGAATCTTATGCTTAAAAACATATATCAAATTGGAATTGGTCAGATTATGCAAAACTCGTTTGAGGTGCATATTTATAGAGTTGAACCGAATGGAGAACCAAAGGACAATCTTAATGGGCACACCTTTCTTAAATTGTTAGGACTTGCAATTACCGATACATCAAATATTAATTATGATTGTATTGATTTTAATCATGGTTATATAATTTTTCCTCAACTCTATCCTTTTTTGAGTGACAATCTTGCAGTTAAAGATTCAATCTATGACAAGGTAAATTTTACTAATAGCGACGGTAGAAAATATTTTATAGTAGTAACATATCGAGGATTACAACAGGAATATGATCTCAATGCGATGAATATTCTGGAGGGTTCAGAAGTAATTACTATTGACGGAGTAACGCTTCAAAAAGGGACGGATTATACAATAGATTATGAATATGGTGCTGTAAAATTCATAAAAAGGATAGATAATCCAGATGCAGATATTAAAATTGATTATCAAATTTCACCTCTATTTTCCGCATCTTCAAAATCACTTATTGGATTTAATGCTCAAATGCTTGATATCCCAGGTTTAAATTTTTCAACAAGCTGGTTGTATAAAAGTGAAAAACGTGGAAATCAATATCCAACATTAGATGAAATTTCAAGAGAAGATTTCGTTGGAGAGATGGATATTTCGTATAATCATAAACTTGGATTTATAAATAATATTTTCAATAGAATTTCATATTTTACAGGTTCAAAACCATCGGAATTTCAAATTTCTGCAAATGCTGCTTTTTCAAATCCAAAACTGAATGTTTATAAAAATGCCTATATTGATGATATGGAAGGTGTAAATCTTGAAACATCACTATTGGGTGGTTCATATATATATTGGCATTATTCCGGGGTACCTGCAAATAAGGATACAACTGATTACTGTGATCAGATCTTTTGGTTTAATCCGCATGATGGTATAAAGGTAAGGGACATATATCCGAATTATCCATTTGAACAGCTTGAGAATCGTTTAAGTGTTCTTAAAATAATTATGAATCCTCATAATGGTTCTCCGAAT
>CBDVEF010000251.1:0-3111 GCA_965372935.1 uncultured bacterium
TATATATCGTATTTACCACAGAGTATCGAATCGGGTATATTATAGTAACCACTTGTATCGGACATTACATCGAATGTTGCTGATGTAACAGATGTATCACTGCTATATGGATAACCTTTTATTGAAACACCAGGGATTGTATTAGATAATGTATCGGTTATAATCCCTGAAAGTGTTCCGTAAGCCTCTACAACAGGTATCATCTCATTATAGATATTATAACCACTCTTTAAAAGAATGACTTTTATATTACCGGTTGATACAGGTGTAATATCAATATTGCCGATATTCCCTGTAACAGTGAATATTGTATCGATACCACAACCTAATAATTTTACATTATAATTCGTTTCATTTACTGTTGTAGATATTGTGCCGGCAAGTCCAACGGCGAGTGTATCTGTTAACCCAACAGACGGGCAGGATGCTGTTATATTTATGCCTGTAAGGTTACTTGCATCCGTTACAACAATTGTATCGATATATGTAGCAAAATTATGGCATGTTCCTGTAACCTTTAAAAATTCTCCATATGGAGCAGTAATCGAAAATACGGATTGTCCGGAAGCATTTGTCGAATCACTTAAATTAACCCCATAACTGCTTATTGTAACAAATGCAGTATCAAGTGGATTACCAAAAGAATCTTGCATTGTTACGGTTACAGATGTATTAATTAATACCTGAATCGAATCAGGAACGGTTGTTCCTGTAGTAATATTTGCAGGCTTATCAGGTATATGACCATTATAATCTTCTTTAATAGGTGCAGGATCCGGGTTTGTCCAATCTGTCTGAACAAATGGCGTATTCGGATCTCCATATACTATATATTGTAAAGTGCCATCAGAAGCATCCGCAGGGACATATAGATTTGCTACACGGGCTGTTGTATAAACAGCAGCTTCACCTACTGTATAGCCTTCATTTGTAACAAGATGTACCCAGACATTCCACCACCAACCCGAACCTGTAAATGAAACACTTGTATAACTACCTATTGACATTGTTCCACCATGAACAAGTAGAATTTCATTCATATATCCATTTGCCATCCCACATGCATTATAAGCAATCATCATAGAATGTGCATTTGCAAGATCATAATTCAGATCGGATTGTGTGTAACTTCCACCTCCTGAACCGTCATATGTTCTTCCATCATCATCAGGCCAGTAATCTGCCCCCCATGCTTCTCCTGTAGCATCCTGAGCAACACCATTGTCAATATTTCTTATAGCTATAGATGTCCCGCCACCATGACAACTGAAATATAAAAAAGCAGAACCGTCATTTACATCCTGCACGAAACCGATATTATCAACTGTAGGTTGGGAAGGGTGCTGTCCTGAACCCGTATTTGCTCCGCTATGAAATACGACATCATAATTCTTCTTTAAGAATGACGCAAATTGTCCACAGTCATATCCTGCACCATCACCTGATCCAGGAGGTAATATCGGGGATAGTATCGGAGGATTTGAATGAATATCATCCCATGGAAAGTTACCATTTGCTGTTGTCCAACCTGCAGAGGGCCAACCGAATATTTCATTTATAATATGATTTGTTCCCCATGAATCAGGTATGGGTGAGCCTTGATCTACTGCATGTTGTATTTCATATGCATTCATTGTTTCGGTTATATGAGTTGGTCTGGGATTAGCAAATATAATCGATCTATACATTATAGTTCTATTAGCAAGTGCGATATTTCTTTCCCAATTGAGAGGCATTCTACCAGTTATAGCACCTTTTCTTATAAGATTCGAAGGGTCTCCGGAGATAGCTCTTTCAAATGTTGTTTCAAGTGTGCCATTACCGGTTCCCTGTGGTTCAAATGTAATTACGGTTTCTAAATAATTGGGATCATTACCTCCGATCGATTCTAACCAGGTATAAAAATTGGTAGCAATTTGATTTTCATCCCGCGTTATGTAATCCTTTCTCGGAATCAATTCAGTTAATTTGTAAAATGATTGTAAATCCCTATCTGCCAGAATCTTTTTCTTTAAGTCGTTTGCAGTTTTTTGAATATTATTCGGAAGATAAAGAACATATGCATTGTATCTTGCAGCTTCAAGTGCAGCCGGTAAAATTTGGTTTTTATTTACTATCCCACAGAGATTGGATCTTCCTGCAATATTTCTAACATAAGTTACAATTAAATTAATTGTATTGAGACTTGTGATATTCGATACACCTATACTTGTAAGTTGAGTATTTACTGTACTACTTAAATTGTTTCCTATATCAACAATGATTGCACTATCTGCACTTAGTGAAGCTATAGTATTTTTCGCCTCATCAGATAGCGAATCGGGAATTGTATATATAACGGGAGCATTATGCATAGAAGCTATGGCAGCAGCATTTGCAATCGATATTGCAATATTTGTATCGATCGGTGTAATATATGGAGCTATTACTATATAACTTGAATTACTCCAGTCCTTCTTGGCAATTTTAACGGATATCTCATCAGGTGTTCCTTTAATTGTATCATAGTTTTCCTCTGATGTTATATTAAATTTAGAGTTAATATTGCTTATAACTGAAGGAGATACATTACCGATATAGTTCGCATGCCTTTCAAAACTCCCATGACTGTCGAGATAATCAGACCAGTCATCAAGGAGATATCCAATTGTAGTGTCCTCTGTATTGTCTGTTGAAAGATAAGAAGCATAGACATTCCCCGCATCGTGGAAATATGTCATTGGAATTGAGGATAAGAAGTTGTAGAATGTATTATCATTTGTAGAATCAACATGTACGATATTGATTCTCGGATTAACAATAACATCTTCTAAATTCTGATTCCATGATGCACCATAACCAAACATAAAAATTGGAATGGTTATGATTAGTAAAGATAAAACAAACCTTTTCATACGAAACCTCCTATTTTATTATTACCAATTTGTGTTTAAAATTCTCTTATAAATATTTTATTATTTCCTAGCTCAAAATTCACGATTTTATTATATAGATTTTCTCATATAATGTCAAAGTCATTCTGAAGATGACACATTTTAAAATAGTAAATCTAAAACTGGTGCAATAAAGATTCGTTAAGGATAGATTCCTGCTTTCGCAGGAATGACAAAG
>CBDVEF010000252.1:0-3095 GCA_965372935.1 uncultured bacterium
TAACTATGTATTTTTCAATTGCCATTTTTCTGCACTTTTAACTTGACATTGACAACTTCTCACTTCCTACTTAAACACTTATAATCACCCTCACCTCAATCCTCTCCCATCAAGAGGGCGAGGAAGAAAACCACGGAAGGAGAGAAGAAACACAGAAAGGGAAATCCATTACGTCATTGCGAACGAAGTGAAGCAATCCCATAAGAGTAAATTTAGATTGCTTCGTCGTTTTACTTCTCGCAATGACAATGACGGGTTCAGGGGAATAGACAGGAGAGGGAGAGAATAACCATGAAAGGAGTAGATTCCTGCTTTCGCAGGAATGACAAAGAGGGGATGCAGGAATGAAATGGAGGGGAGAATTTGTAACGAATTACACGAAGGGGAACCACTGAAGGGGGGAGAAGAAACACTGAAGGGGAAATATGACCTTAAATTTCAAGAATTAGGGCAGATCCATAGGTCTGCCCCCTACGATTTTCGGTTTACGAACTTGCAACTTGTAACTGTTATATATATCTATCTATCCATATCAAACAAATATTCTTGACAATAAGCACAATTGCATATATAATCCCTCCAAGGTGTAAATATGGATAATATTGAAGGATATATAAAAGAAATAGGGTTTAGAATAGAAGCATTAAGGAGGTATCTTTGACCTCCCTGAAAAAGAGAAGAGTTTAGAAATATTAAATAAAGAAATAAATTCGCCAGGTTTCTGGAATAATCAGGAAAAGGCAAATAATATAATTAAAAAGTTCAAGTTACTGAAAATTGTAACTGATAAGTTCAATAAAATAGATAATAAATATAATGAATTAAGTGAATTTATCAATATACTTGATGATAACGAAAAGCAGGAACTTGAAAAAGATAGTATAAAGCTTAAAGAAGATGTTGATGAACTTGAAATTGAAAATACACTTACCGGTCCTTATGATGCTAATAATGCAATACTCACGATACACCCGGGAGCAGGAGGGACAGAATCTTGTGATTGGTCAAATATGCTTTATCGTATGTATACAAGATGGGTTGAAAAAACAGGACATACATACAAGATCCTTGATTGGCAATTAGGAGATGAAGCAGGGATAAAGGATGCGACAATTGAAGTTAACGGTGATAATATTTACGGTTATCTGAAATCCGAATCCGGTATTCACAGACTTGTAAGAATATCTCCATTTGATTCGAATCACAGGAGACATACTTCATTCGCTTCGGTTTATGTCTATCCGATTATAGAAGATGTTGAATTTGAAATTAAGGATGATGATATTAAATTGGAAATGTTTCATTCATCAGGCCCAGGTGGGCAGAATGTAAATAAAGTTAGTACGGCAGTAAGATTAATTCATATACCTACTAGAATAATTGCACAATCCCAGACGGAAAGATCACAGTATAAAAATAGACAAAATGCAATGAAAATATTAAAAGCAAAACTCTATGAATATTATAGAGAGCAAGAGGAAGAGAAAAATAAGGGTGCATATCAAAAAAAAACCGATATTTCTTGGGGACATCAGATAAGATCTTATGTATTCCAACCATACACATTGGTGAAGGACCACAGAACGAATATAGAGGTAGGGAATATTGAAAAAGTTATGGATGGGTATATTGATATATTTATTAAAGGATATTTATTGAGAAATTTGAAGAATAATCAGGAGGAGTAATGGCTGGCATTAATGAATTTAGAGAACAGAGACTTAAAAAGATGAATGCTTTAATAGAAAAGGGAATAGATCCGTACCCTTATCGATTTGATATTACCCACACAACAAAGGAATTGCTTGAAAATAAGGATATTCTCATTAAAGACAAAACGAACATTACAACAGCAGGTAGAATAATGCTTATGAGAAGGCAGGGGAAGACAACATTCATTAAGATAAAGGATAGAAAAGGTATTATACAGCTTTATCTTTCAATAAATATACTTAGAGACAATTATGAAAATGTGAAACTTCTTGATATAGGAGATATTATCGGTGTAAAAGGGGAGATATTTGTAACACATAGAGGAGAAACAACGATAGCTGTAAATGAATTAACAATGCTTTCTAAAAGTCTTTTGCCCCTTCCTGAAAAATATCATGGCATTCAAGATATTGAATTAAGATACAGGAAAAGGTATCTTGATTTAATAATGAATGATGAAACGAGGACCCTTTTTATAAAGAGGAGGGATATTATAAGGTTTATAAGGAACTATCTCGATGCAACTGATTTTGTAGAGGTAGAAACACCCGTATTGCAACCAAAATATGGCGGAGCATTTGCGCGTCCGTTTAATACCCATCATAATACATTGGATATGCCACTATATTTAAGAATTTCGGATGAGCTTTATCTTAAAAGACTTATTGTTGGAGGACTTGAAAGAGTATATGAGATTGCAAGGGATTTTAGAAACGAAGGTATTGATAAAACACATAATCCTGAATTTACAATGATAGAGATATATCAAGCTTATGCTGATTATAATGATATGATGAATCTTGTACAGGATATGGTTCAAAAGATGGCTATGGATGTTATCGGGACTACAAGTATAAATTATAAAGGAGAGGATATTGAACTTGGTGGAGAATGGGATCGAATAGATTATTATGATGCTTTAGAAAAATATACAAGTGCAGGTATTAAAGGAATGGAAACAAAAGAATTGAAAGCATTTTGTGAAAATCATAAAATAGATATCGAAGGAAAGATTGGCAGGGGAAAAATTATAGATGAGATTTTTAAAGAAATGGTTGAAAAAAACATTAAAAATCCAACATTTGTAATAAACCAGCCAAAAGAGATTTCACCTCTGGCAAAATTGCATCGTGATGATAAATCAAAGGTTGAGAGATTCGAACTTCTTATATTGGGTACGGAATATGCAAATGCTTTTAGTGAGCTTAACAATCCTCTTGATCAGAGAGAACGGTTTGAATACCAAATGACATTAAGAAAAGAGGGGGAAATGGAAATTCAAGAAATTGATGAAGATTATCTTGAGGCATTGGAGTATGGGATGCCACCTACGGGTGGTATAGGTATAGGTATAGATAGACTTGTAATGTTGCTTACGGGAA
>CBDVEF010000253.1:0-3076 GCA_965372935.1 uncultured bacterium
TTTTTGATTTGTATAATTTATGCTCGAGAATATACTCAAGTCCCTGAGTTCCATTGAGATATCCATTTACAGTGCCTGGCTTTAATATATAGCAATAGTTTTTAAATGCTTTCTTAACCAGTGTTTCTTTGTCAATAAATTTTAATGAAGGTTGATTCATTATTGTTACGATAAAAGGCCAGGATGTTAAATGCTCTGCCCCTCCTGATCTATTATTAAAAAATTTACCATACAAATATCTAAATTTATCTCCATATCCTGTAATAAGACCCCAATCTGTTGTGCCATCTATATGTATCGCAATTACTGGCATACTTGAGTTGATACTATCTATAATTTTTAATACTGTATTGGGAGCTGTCTTATCATTCTCCGCCCCCGTTAATGTTTCCCATTTAATTCCCGATATATGAAAAAGATATTCTCCCGTATTAAATCCAGAGAAGGAATCACTCGATGATATAGATAATTCCGGGTAAATATTTGTTCTAAACGAATGTAAACTTATCCCCATTAAAAAATCATAATCATAATCGATATTCTTGTATTTTAGAATTGATTCAATAGCAAGGAAGAAGCTATTTCTTTTATATCCCGATGCAGTCAAACAGGGTACATTCAATAAAATCCTTTCCATTACTGCTCTTTCTTAAAAATTAGTGTTTGAGTATTATAAGGAATATCTATTCCGTTTTTATTAAATGCATATAATATCCTCTTGTTCAATTCTCTGTTTGCTTCCCAATATATTGAAGGGATCACTTTTACAACACCTCTTATATAAACCGCTGAACCACTCAATTCGGTTATTCCCTGAACAGCTGATTCTTTCAAATAACTATTTTTAATTTCATCAGTGTAATTATCTATTACATCTTTCATAATTTGCATTGCATTTTCTACATCTTCACTGTAGTTAATACCCACTTTTATAATCACTCTAAGGAAACCCCTATTCATATTTGCAATTTTCCTTATCTCTCCGTTTGGTATAATATGCAATTTACCTGTAAAATCTCTTATATATGTGTTATGTAAATTGATTTTTTCACATGTTCCCGTGATATTATCAATAGAAATTATGTCTCCGATATAGTATAAACCTTCAATAATAACGAACAATCCTGATATAATATTTTTAATTAATTCTTGCGAACCAAAACTAACAGCAAGTCCGATTACTCCTGCCCCGGTAACGATAGCAGATGTGTTAATGCCAAATTTATTTAATATCATAACAACAGCAACAAAAAATATAAATGCTGATACGATATTAGAGAAAAGATGGCTAATTGTTAAGAACTGCTGAGATTCATTCTTGTTTTTCTTCATACTTAGTACAATTCTTCTAATGGCTTTTTTTGTTATTATAATTAGAAGATAAGATATAATAATAGTGATTGTCGCGAATATAATTTTCGGTAACCATACAGCTGGAAAACTTGAAATAAACTCTTTCATAATACCTCCATTTATGCTATTATACTTTTACATTAGAAATTGTCAAATTTAAAAGGAGAAAGTTATGAATAACACATCACATCTTGTTAAGAATGAAGATTTGAATCATCACGGTACATTGTATGCCGGAAGAATGGCAGATTGGTTTATAGAAGCCTGTTTTATTGAAGCAAACCTTCATTTCTCCAATCCTGAAAATATTGTCTGTTTGAAAATACATGGATTAAAATTTTCAGCCCCTGCCAAGAAAGGAGATATTGTTCATATAAGGACTATGTTTGCATATACCGGTAAAACGAGTATTATGATATATGGAAAAGCTTTGAAGGGGAGCAATATGGGCAATGTTATGGTAGAAGGCTTTGTTACATTTGTTTCAGTAGATAAGAAGGGTAATAAAATGCCACATAATATTGTTTTCAATCCCAAATCGGATGAGGAAAATAGAATTTATAAAAAAGCTATTGAGTTGCGTAAAAGCGAATTAAAATTTAAGTAAATGTTATGAGAAACATTATTTTAGCATCTAAATCAGAGAGAAGGCAAAAACTCCTTGAAAGGGAAGGGATAGAATTTAGGGTTGTTCCTGCTAATATTGATGAAAATCGTTATTTTTCAAATTCTATAAGCATTAAAGATATCGTAATGTTAGTAGCTGCTGAGAAAGCCAGGAAAGTATCGCACAAGTATAAGCATCATTTTATAATCGGAGCTGATACAGTTGTATTGATAGGGGGTAAAATATTAGGAAAACCTGTCAGTAGGGATCAGGCATTGTATATGTTACAGCTTTTATCGGGGAAAAAACACAATGTAATTACAGGAGTAACTGTTCTTTACTCTAAAACAATGGAAACAGTATCAACATTTGATAATACAGGTGTTATATTTAAATCGCTTTCATTAAAAGAGATAGATAATTATCTTGATAAAATTGATTTTTCAGATAAGGCGGGAGCATACGCCATACAGGAATATGGTGAATTGCTTATTGATAAAATTGAAGGTAATATTGATAATGTTATAGGCCTTCCTGTAAAGAGGACCATAGAATTATTAGATAATTTTAAACCCAATGTGGATTAGTATATGTTAGAACCCATTAAATATCATAATAACAAGATTATTATAATAGATCAAAGAAAATTACCCAATAAAACAGTATATGAAACGATTTCCAATATCGAATCGCTTTACAATGCTATTAAGAATTTAAAAATAAGGGGTGCTCCCCTAATTGGTATTGCCGCAGCATATGGTGTTTGCTTAAGTTCTTATTTAAATAGCAAAAAAGCTATTGATGATTATAAGAAAAACATTTTAAAGGATATTGAGTTTTTAAAGACATCACGACCAACGGCAATCAATCTTTTTAATATACTTGATGAAGCTGAAATAATAGTTAAAATAGGTAAATCCCAACAAGAAATATATATCAATATTATAAAATTTTCTGAAAGAATCCATACAGATGATAGAAATATGTGTGAAAAAATAAGTTCTTACGGTGATAAACTTATAAAAAATAATATGCATATTTTAACACACTGTAATACAGGGATATTCGCAACGGGAGGAATTGGGACCGCCCTTGGGGTAATATATAAAAGTCACT
>CBDVEF010000254.1:0-3075 GCA_965372935.1 uncultured bacterium
TCCCTTACCGTAGTTAATTTCCCTCTCCCTGTTTATTACTGAAACATTTTTTTGATTATTTTTATAAACTTATTATCATTTTTATACTTGTCTACAAAATAGTATACTTTTTCACCCTTTTTGATCATTCCGAATTTATTTCTTGCCATTTTCTCTATATAAAATGTATCATTTCTTAGTTTCAATTCCTCCACTTTCAAAGAATCTATAATTAAATTGTATGATATAATTTTATTATTCAATCTTCTTATATCATTCTTGACAAGAATGATACTCCACAACTCCTTTATAATAAAAAAAAACAGAATTATTAATATGAATATTAGGAGGATATCTAATATCCTCCTAATAACAATTTTATTCTTAATGTATAGATTGTAATTATTCTGTTTTCTCAATACTCGTAAATGCTCCTATACCAGGGAATATCGATTCCCCGTACATTTCTTCCTCAATCTCCATCAATCTATTGTATTTATCAATTCTCTCCTGTCTTTGTACTGAGCCTGTTTTAATAAAACCTGTGTTCATTGCAACAGCAAGATCTGCAATTGTAGTGTCGCTTGTTTCTCCGGATCTATGTGAAACAACACATGTCCATCCATTATTTTGAGCATATCGAATTGTATCAAGGGTTTCAGTTAGAGTACCTATCTGATTCAGTTTTATTAAGATTGAATTAGCGGAATTTTCTGATATTCCCCTTTTCAATCTATTGATGTTTGTTACGAAAAGGTCATCCCCGACCAATTGAGTTTTCATTCCCAATTTCTCATTAAGATGTTTCCATCCATCCCAATCATCTTCTGAAAGTCCGTCTTCAATATTTAATATATGGTAATCTTTTACCCACTTTTCATATAATTCAATTACTTTGTCGGAATTTACCGGTTTAGAGAATTCTTTCAATCGATATGTACCGTCCTTATAGAATTCATTAGCTGCGGCATCAAACCCTAAGACGATATCTCTATCAATTTTATAATTGGTTTTATCTATTGCTTCAAGTATCAATTCGAATGCTTCTCCGTTTGTCCTTAGTTTTGGTGCAAAACCGCCCTCATCTCCATAACTGGTGCTATATCCTTTCTGATTTAAGATACCTTTTAATGCATAGAAAACCTCTGATCCCATTCTGACAATATCGGAATAGCTTTCCCCTCTGATAGGTATAATTAAAAATTCCTGAATATCCAAACCGCTATCTGCATGCTTGCCTCCATTAAGAATATTTATCATAGGAGCAGGCAATACTTTTGCATTTATTCCACCAATATATCTATATAATGGAATAGCTAAATATTCGCTTGCTGCCCTTGCACATGCTACTGAAACACCGAGAATAGCATTAGCCCCAAGTTTTGATTTGTTTTCCGTCCCATCAATTTCAAGCATACGATTATCTATATATAATTGATCCATAACATCCTCACCAATCAAATCTGGAGAGATAATAGTCTTTATGTTATTAGTTGCTTTTAGAACACCTTTGCCATTATATCGGGTTTTATCTCCATCACGGAGTTCAAGTGCTTCATAAGAACCTGTGGATGCTCCGGAAGGTACGGTAAATCTGCCATATGCTCCAGATTCTAAAAAAACATCAACCTGAACTGTGGGATTTCCTCTTGAATCAAGAACCTCTCTTGCATCAATCATTTCAATTATACTCATTATTCCTCCTATATCACTAAATCTTATATATATCGGTTCGTCTATCTTCAAATAGATTATTTAAATTATTAATATTTTTGTCTCTTGATCTCTTCGTATCTATATTAATTTTAAGAAATGTTTCATTATCTTTTCCTGTGGACAATATAATATCGCCTCCAGGTGCTACAATCTGGCTTTTTCCTGTAAATTGATAGGATTTTCCTCCTCGTTCATCTTTACCAGTTCTGTTTGCCGTGATAATATATATCCTATTCTCGATAGCTCTTGTTATCATAGCGTCCTGACAATGTGGCATCACAAGATTGGAACTATGACATATAATATCAGCACCAGCTAAAGCCAATGATCTCATCATTTCAGGAAAAATCCAATCGAAGCAGATCATAAGCCCTATTTTAACATTGCCATTGTTATAAATCGGCAGATTGGAGTTGCCCTTCTCAAATAATTTCTTTTCTTCATAAAACAGGTGATTCTTTCTGTATATAAAGATTTTATCACCATCAACAAGAAATTGTGAATTATAGATATTATCTCCTGATTTTTCAGGAAATCCACCGACAAATATTGCATTTTTCTCTTTTGACAATTCTTTGAATTTTGAAATAGTAACTGAATAGTTTACATTTTCAGATAACCTTTCTAACTCTTCTCGATCCTTAAAGAGGTATCCTGTTGTAAACAATTCCGGAAGAACAATAATATCAGCTCTATCTGTCCCAAGAAGGTGCAATACCTTTTGAATATTATATTCAATATTCCCAAACTTAGGGGCAAATTGTATAAACCCTACTTCCATGTTTCAAGATTATTAAAATTTCTATATTCTATTTTGTTATCATAATTGAGTTGCTTAATTACCTGAAAATTCAGAAAGAGTTTTAAATTATTATTAATCTTGTAATCAAGTTTTATTTTAGGTGCAATATAATTAACATCATTGATCTTCAAGTAGGATAAATTAATATTGGAATTAAGTATGCTGCTTTTATTTGTAAAGATATTTAATGTATATTGCTGAATGAAAATATTATTTCCATTATTGGATATGAAAGAATAAGACACTTCTGGTTTTAAGTCAATATTCTTTGTAATTATATTCTCAGAATAAACGATTGCGGGGAAAAATATAAGGATGAAAAAGATATTTTTCATAATAACCTCCAAAAACAACATATAGCATATTTTTAGATATTCAACAAGTAGAATTTGACTTATGCGGGAGAAAGGGATTAATCACGAATAAAAGATAATAGACATTAGACTTCAGACATCAGACACCAGCCGAGAAGGGAAAGAAAGAAATAACAAAGAATTTCACTAAGAGAAGAAAATAAATTTTAGCTTTATTTCACGAATTGGAGAATGAATTACACGAAAGGGAACAAACAAGAGAGG
>CBDVEF010000255.1:0-3053 GCA_965372935.1 uncultured bacterium
TCTTAACACGAGTATAATTAAATATTTTCCTGCTAAAATAAACACAAATGGATTCTTTTATGGTAAAATTGATTGTTATCATATATATGACTCAAGACTTAATATTAATGTTAAAAATTATAGTTTTTACATTAGCAATAAAAGTGTCATAAATGATACATTAATAATAGATATTTTTCCTGAAATAAAAGGAATTAATTCGTCAGTAGTGCTATTCGGTTATAAAAAGGATTTAACATCGTATAGTCTTGGCGTGGGATATGAAGGAAAGTATATTTCCGCATCAGGAAATAGTATAAATTATTCCAAAATTAGATATTTAGGCGGAATATCCAATAATTTGCAAAGAGGTAAATACAATATCGATATTGGCATAGGATTAAAAATTGTTGATATAAGAGGAGAAAGGAGAATCAATGGTTATATTTCAAAAAACAGTAATAGACCTGACTTTGGAATAAATGCAATAAGTACTATTTCTTTTAATGATGAGATAATTGATATTATTATCAGTGGTATTAGCTCAAAATTTGACTTTAAATATAGTGATTCATTGCTATTGTATAATGGGGAAAGTATCAATATAGATAAAATCAATGTAATTACAGGTGTTGGCTGGAGTCATAATTATAGTGATTATGCCGATCTGAGAATGTTTTTAGGATATAATTATTCCAATATATTTAAATATACTGAAAATAATAGTGGTGATTCAAGCAGAATCACTTCTGTGAATCATTATCTGCCGATTATAGCTTTCAGTATCAATTTTAATTTTAGAAAGGATTATTATTTGAATGTTAGTGGAAATGTCAAATATAATATAGAAAAATCTATAAGTAATGGTAATAATATACTTGAAAAAAATGTAGAATTCTTATATAATACTGGTATCGGATACTCCAGTGGTGATTTGAATATCATTGTTAGTGGAGAGAAGTTCATTGAAAATATTCTTTATTCCGTTAGAGAAGGTAATTTGAATATACCATGCGAATTAAGAATGTATTATAATATTGATAATTTAATGGGGATATAGTTCAGCTGGGAGAACGCCTGCTTTGCAAGCAGGAGGTCACCGGTTCGAGTCCGGTTATCTCCACTCAACAACCGTTGCTTTCCGTAACGGTTGTTTCTATAAAACAAATCAAATAGAAGGAAAGTATGAAAAAATTACTTATCGTGCTAATATCGCTAACACTGGTTTTTACAGGATGTTCTTTATTTAATAAAACACCTGAGAAACCGGCACAACCCAAAACGATTGATGTCAGCAATGTTAAAGGACCAAGCAATGCAGCGATTGCAGCAGATACTTCAGGTCATGCCACTATAGCTTCAGCAATGGTTACAAGTATGTCAGGTTTAGCTACTGCTTTTTCTTCACTTTCACAAACTCCATCCGATTAGGATAACGGAACATATGGTTTCGGAACATGGACATGGAGTGATAGTTATGGTTTATATACTATAAAATGGGAAGCCGTACAGGATGGTGATTACTATAATTGGGCAGTATATATAGATGGTAATTTTGGTAGTCAAGCATATGATAATTTTTTATATATGGATGGAAGAACAAGGACAAATGGATATGATGGACACTGGACCGTCTATGATGACAGTATAGCTCCACCATATGATGATAATGGACATTATCCAATATTTAGTTGGCAGTGGGATATCAGTGCAGATGGAACGGAGGCGGAATGGTGGCTTTATAATGGTGCTTTAAGTGATGAATTAGTTTTATATTATCATTATGGTGATCTTGGCGGAGGGGACGCAGATGTTATAATGATAACCGAAGATTCATATTTCAGAGTGCATAGTGAACAAAATGGTTCAAGCGGTTGGGTGAAATACTATGAGACAAATTCCCCTGATCTGAACTATCTTGTCTGGCATGTTTATTGGGATGCAACAGGACATGGTGGCTGGGAAGAATGGAGTGGAGGCACTAAAATTCACGAAGGGACATGGTAAAAATTCTAACTGATATTTAGGTGGGAGTTGAACTCCCACCTTTTTTTGTTTCTAATCTTTTTTTTCTCATTTAAGATAAAAATATAGAAATAGTCCAATGAGTAAATATTGTCAGGGCGAATATTAACTTATTATTTATATGTTCATTAGGGCTCAAAATATTGAATCCCTACAGTAATATATATCTCAACAACTCATCATATTTTCGTGAATTAATAAATAATTATAAATAGGATTGAAAATATTGTAAAATGGTATAAAATAGATGAAAGATGAGGAGGTAGGTATGGATGCAATGAATGCTATATTTACAAGAAGAAGTATTAGAAAATATACGGACAGACAGATAGATAGTGAATTAATAAAATTAATACTAAAAGCAGGAATGTATGCCCCGTCGGCAAGAAATTTGCAACCGTGGAAATTCTTGATTATAACAGATCGTTCGATATTAAATAAAATACCGCAGGTTCATCCTTATGCAAATATGATTAGGGAGGCATCTGTTGGAATTCTTGTCTGTGCAGATTTGAATATACAATCCAATAAAAATTATTGCGCAGAAGATTGTTCCGCATCCACACAAAATATTCTTTTGGCAGCTCATGCAAATGGGATTGGAGCAGTTTGGCTGGGAGTATATCCACGAGAGAAGAGGATAGAGGGGCTTAAGGAATTGTTACAACTTCCTGAAAATATATTGCCAATATCCTTAATATCACTGGGATATCCTGATGAGATAAAGGAAGATCCAAAGAGGTATGACGAATCTAAAATACATTATAATATGTGGTAGTTTGTGTAAAAAATAGGGCAGGGGATCGACATTACGACATATAATCACCCTCACCTAAAGTCCTCTCCCATCAAGGGCGAGGAAGGGAGAGAGGGAGATCAACCACGAATAACCACTGAAAGAGAATTATAAACACGGAAAGGGAAATTCATCACTAATTCACGAATAAATAGTAATAGACGTCCGACACCAGACATCAGACACCAGCCGAAAAGGGAAAGAGAATATCAACGAATTTCTCAAAGGGGAAGAGAATAATTTTTAACTTTTC
>CBDVEF010000256.1:0-3049 GCA_965372935.1 uncultured bacterium
ATGCAGGTCTTGGGTCATATTTTACAAAATAGCGAAACCATGGATTTACAATAGTTGCAATTTGTTTTTCAATAAATTTGTCCTTATCGCCAATTTTCCTTTTTTCATCATCATTCATTCCATTTATATAAGCATTTAATATTGTTTTTACATCATTACAGGTTTTAACACTGTCATTTTCAGTTTTTATCACTGTATATATTTTATTGTTGATTGTCATACTTTCTTCAATATCTTTTTCACTTACACCACTTGCTTTTGCAATCAATCTGCTTTGCAAGTTAAGTATTTCACTTCCGGGTAAACCTGGTCCTGCCATTAAAACAATAAAAGCTACATCTTTATTATTTGCAGCAATCATTGGTGCGATAAGACCACCTTCACTATGCCCGAGTAAACCAATTTTATGAGAGTCAATATCTTTTCTTTCTTTTAAATATTCTATACCACTGACTACATCAGTTGCAAATTCAGCGGAAGTTGCTTTTGAAAAATTACCTGTTGATTTCCCTACACCCCTATCATCAAAGCGTAGAACAGCAATACCTTTGCGAGACAAATAATCCGCAAGAATTAAAAAAGGGCGATGATTAAATACAGTCTCGTCTCTATCCTGTGGTCCTGAACCTGTAATTAATATTACAGCAGGGAAAGGTTTACCTGATCTGGGTAATGTCAGAGTTCCGGCAAGTGTAATGCCTGCTGATTTGTTTTCGAACGACACATCTTCATCGATATAAGGATATGGTTTTTTAGGTTCCTGAGGTCTCTTAAATGTAATCTTTTTCTCGGTTTTCTTTAAATTCAAAGGGAATGAATGATTCCCCTGTTTCCATATCCCCTCAATCGATTTTCTATCTTTACATATATCGCCTTCATATGTTCCATTAATAGAGATTATCTTGAGAATAATTTTATTATTCTTAAGTGTTATACTATCGACCTTTATCCCTATTGCACCCTGATCGGGGCTATCCATAGTAGAAACAAAATTCCCTGATGAATCTTCGTTAATATTAAAAACCAATATTAGTTTAGTCCCTGAAACATCTAAACCCCCTTCCCACGCTCCAATAATATTGTTGTCTTTACAGTTTCCCTTGCAGTTTCCCCTACAGTTTCCATAGATAGAAAATGTTAACATAAAGGTTGCAAAAATAATCAGGATACTTGATTTAATCGATAATTTCATATTTCCTCCTTATATGATTATAATATTTACGATAATACAAATTGGATGTTACATATATTCATTCAGAATATAATATTTATTATTTTATAAATCCGAAATATATACCTGATGAGAGACTTTCCCTATTTATTGAAAGAAATATGCAAGATGTAAAATATTTATATTTAAAATTTAAAGCTGTTATAGCTTTAACAGACATACCTTTTATTGAAAAACTTCTGATATTTTCAGGTAATCTGTAATAATTATATGAAGAATTTAGCCCTATAAACGGAGAAAAATATTTACCCCACATAAATGGAACTATAATTTCTGCATTCAGTGTACTAAATAAGTATTTATCATTTAATTCATAGTATGATATGTATGAATATCTTAACTGTCCTCTTAATTTTATATGACCAATGTTAAAATATTTGCCTGCTGCTATTGAATATGATGAAACATTATCGTTAAGGATTGCAGATAGATCTGTAAATAGGTTATCTTTGATATTTAATCTGACCCTTAAAGATATTGCCCCGTTTACAATCAAGTTGCCATTTAATCCACCTGATGAAATTTTTATTGTAGTTCCTGCTTCGAGGTTATTACCTCTTGAATAAAATCCGATGGATGGTGGTGGTGTGGATAGATTTTCCATATGGTTGAGTAAGCTTAAATGTGCATCGGGTTGAATAATATAAAACCATATCATTATTGCATTTAATAGTGTCATTGATTACTCCATGCCGGATATTCATCATTAAATAATCCGTAAGTAACTTGTATTTGATTATCTCCATTTACACTCATTATAAAGATATCGACACTTTCTGTTCTATTTGTGCAAAATACTAATTTCGTACCATCATTGCTCCATGATGTGTACCAACTATTTCCTGAGTTGGATAAGTTTACCTGATTACTGCCATCTCTATCCATTATCCAGACATCTGCGCCTTCTCCTTCGATATATCTTAAAAATGCAAGTTTGTTACCATCGGGTGACCAATCCGGATCGTGATCACTATATCTATCATTCGTAAGTCTTACTATATTGTTCCCTGTAGTATCCATAATATAAATTTCATAATCATTATCCAGCATAACATTTGAGTATGTGTTGCTATAATCTCTTGTAGATTTAAATGATATATAATTACCATCGGGTGACCAATCCGGATCATTATCAGGTACTTGATTATTTGTTAATCGTTTTTGATTGGAACCGTCTATATTCATTGTGTAAATTTCATCATTCCCATCTCTCCATGATGCAAATACAATTTTTTTACCATCAGGGGAAAAATCATTATGCCCGTCTGCTTTACCATTGAATGTAAGTTGTTTTTGATTACTTCCATCGTTTTCCATTATCCATATTTCATAGGAATCCCAATCGTAAGGATTACATCTCATAAAAGCTATTTTATTTCCGTCCGGTGAAACGGCACATAGTTCATCCTGTGTGGATGGACTATGTGTTAGATTAACTATATTTGTACCATCAGGATTCATTTTATAAATTTCCTGATCACCTGTTCTATTTGAATTAAAGTATATTATACCGGTAAGACTAACAAGTGATTCATCCGGTGTAAATGGTGAAGAGCATCCGATTATAACGAAAATGACAATCAATAAAATGGATCTTTTATGATAATCATTAAATATATTCATTAACAAAAAATATCATGACAGATGTATTTAGTCAATCCAATAGGAGGTTTTTAATGTAGATAGGTAGAGACTTCAGATAGAGATCCATCACTAATTCACGAAATTAATACACGAATTTCACGAAAGGGAGAAACAACGGGAGGAGAACCACCACATACTGTGTTAAGTCAAGCATAAAATTTCCTTTTTCTTATT
>CBDVEF010000257.1:0-3036 GCA_965372935.1 uncultured bacterium
GTCATTCCTGCGAAAGCAGGAATCTATCCTTAACCAAACTTTATCACACTAATTTCGGATAATGCATTGCATGTCTGCCATGCTGGCACAGGCAGGCATGTAGACAAGGAGGGAACAGAAGGGGAGAAAGGGGGGAATATAACAACAAATTCACAAATTTCCTATTCATTATTCTCTATTCCATATTTACATACTTGTAACTGTTATCCATACATATTTACCAGTATAGTAGGCAAAGTACTTGCCAAAAATATTAATTCATGTTAATATTCTATACTAATTATGAGCAAAACAGGAAAACATAAAAGAATTGCAATTTCAACGGGTGGAGGGGATTGTCAGGGATTAAATGCTGTTATAAGAGCAGTGGTAAAAGCAGCAAGGTATCGTTACAATTGGGAGGTAATTGGTATTTTGGATGGTCTTACCGGACTTATAGATACAACAAAGACAAAAAAACTAAATATATCCGATGTAAGAGGTCTTCTCCCAAAAGGGGGAACAATTATTGGAACAGCCAATAAAGGAGACCCTTTGCACTACCCTGTAGAGATTGATGGAGAGATAAAGTATATTGATATGAGAGATAAAATTGTTAATAATTTTCATGATCTATTACTCGATGCATTAATAATGGTTGGAGGAGATGGAACTCAAAGTATTGCATATGAGCTATATAAAAAAGGGATACCTGTTGTAGGTGTTCCCAAAACAATAGATAATGACTTGTCGGATACGGATATGACATTTGGATTTTCAACAGCTGTTCAGGTTGCGGTTAATGCTATTGACAGATTACATAGTACTGCTGAAAGTCATCATAGAGTTATGATAATCGAAGTGATGGGAAGATATGCAGGATGGATAGCTCTTCATGCAGGACTTGGAGGGGGGGCTGACATTATTCTTATACCTGAAATTCCTTTTGATATGGATGAGATTATAGAAAAAATACTGAAGAGGAGGAATTTGGGAGGGCGATTCAGTGTCATTGTGGTAGCAGAGGGTGCTTTTCCAAAAGGTGGTGAGAGATTCGTTAAGAGAGAAGCTACAAGCAAATATAATAATGAAATTTTAGGAGGCATAGGACACTGGTTATCAATGGAAATTGAAAAACAGTTAAATCTTGTTGAAACAAGATTTACCGTTCTTGGATACACGCAAAGAGGAGGAACGCCGGTTGCTTTTGATAGAATTTTGGCAACGAGGTTTGGAACATATGCATGTGAATTAATTGATAAGAATAAATTTGGTAAGCTTGTTGTATTAAAGGGGCAGCAAATTGAATCAGTTGCACTTAAAACTGCTATAGAGGGGGTAAAAAATGTTGATCCTAACGGTCAAATTGTGAAAACTTGTGAAAGTATTAATATATGTTTAGGTAGAGAAAATAAATATCTTTACTAATGGAGGATAAATGAGTTCTATTTGGGATAAACTGAAAGAATCGTTTAGCGATGTATTTGAAAAAGCCGAAGAATTAACACACCTGGGGCAGGAGAAAATTGAAGTTCTGCAATTGAAAAATAAAATGGCAAAGAAATTTTCGAAGATGGGGATAATAGTTTATGAGAAGTACATCAAAGATAAAGATATTATCTTGAATAAGGATAAAGAATTTAAAGAAAATGTTAAAGAGCTTAAAAAAATGGAAAAAACTTTAAAAGAGAAAGAGGGAAAAATCGCTGATCTATAAGAGGTGTTTATGAATTATGCAGTAATTTTAGCAGGTGGTTCTGGAAAAAGGTTTTGGCCTCTCTCGAGAAAATCAAAACCGAAACAGTTTCTTTCTATTGTAAGCAAAAAAACAATGATTGAAGAGACTGTGGATAGGGTTGCAAGTTTTATTGATAGAAAAAATATTATTGTTGTGGCTTCGATTGAGCAAAAAAGCAATTTTGATGAAGTTAATTTAGATATTCCGGAAGAAAATATTTTATATGAACCTGAAGCAAAAAACACTGCTATGGCAATAGCATATGCAGCAGCAGTTATAAATAAAATGGATAAAGAAGCAATAATGATAGTATTGCCTTCAGATCATTATATAAAGGAAAGGGATATGTTTAAAAAATCTGTTACTGATGTTATAAAAAGTGCTAATGAAGGATATCTTATAACATTTGGCATTATCCCAAATCGGCCGGAAACGGGGTATGGTTATATCAATATTGGAGAGGAAATTGACAATAAAGGTGAATTATACAAGGTTAGTTCGTTTGTAGAAAAACCCAATCAGAGGGATGCTATAGATTATATGAAGAAGGGTACATTTTTATGGAATAGTGGAATGTTTATCTGGAGAGCAGATGTTATTAAAGAAGAATTTCGAAAATATTTACCCGAGCATTATGAAAGTATGGTATCTATAGAAAAAAGAAGGGATGATATTAATATTGCATATAAAAAGGTTGAAAATATTTCAATAGATTATGGTATAATGGAACAGTCGTCAAGGATTGCTTGTAAAAAATGTAATTTTACATGGGATGATGTCGGATCATGGAAAGCAATAGAAAGACATAATGAAAGGGATAGAAATGGTAATACAATTATTGGAAATGCTGAATTGAAAGATGCTCATGACAATATAATAATCAGTAAAGAGGGCTTTACTGTTATAATAGGTGTAAATGATATTATTGTCGTTAGAACAAATAATGCAACACTTGTGTGTCAAAAGGATAAAGATAATGAGATCAAAGAGATTATTGATAAAATTGATAACCAACCAAACAAAAAACAATATATATAGGGGGTAACAATGAAAAAATACCTTATTATTATCAGTGTGATTCTTACAATTGTAATGTTAACATCTTGTGGACCTAAAAAAGGGACAGAAGATATAACAAAACCGGATACAACTACGTATAAACCAATAATTATGGAAGAAGAAACAGATGAAAGCAGTAGTTCGGTATTTGACAAAGACACTACAACGTCTATAACAGAATATACGACTACACTTGTTCCAAAGACTCAAATAGGATATCGTGTTCAGGTATTTGCAACATTCTCAGAGGAGAAAGCTGA
>CBDVEF010000258.1:0-3030 GCA_965372935.1 uncultured bacterium
TTTTAGCAAAAGATGTCTCTGGAAAAAATCTTCTATATAGGAAAGAGAATAGATGATTATAAAGTATATTAGAATAACAAATAAATTATTTTTTATAAATACACCTAATATGAAATTATCTACTTGATATATCCAGAAATGAACAATAAATATTGAGAATGTGAACAATGAAGCTGTTCTCATTACTGTTTTCCAGTCGAATTTTTGGATAAATTTATCTGCAATTATAAATCCGAAAAATGAACTTAGCAATGCGAGGTGTATTGGAAGAAAAAACAAACCTGAAAAACATATACCGGGAACAATTGTAAATGCAGAAAATTTTCTAAAAGGCACCTTTAATATTCTTGCAGGGATATATGACAATGTTAATAAGAAAAAGATAATTAATCTATCAATAGTTAACAAATCTCCATAATTTGTTATTATAAAATAGGTTAAAATTGCAAAGGTTGTAAAAATTAGTATATAATTAAAGATAATAAAAGTTTTTTTATTCATTATTTGATTTATAGTTTTGAAAATCCTTTAATGAAACCTTAACACCTGAAACAGCTACTAAAAAAGCAATTAATATAGAAATTTTGAGTCCTGTAAGCCACGAGATGTTTTTAGCTATCAATCCATTTGCAACAGCTCCAGGGAAAAGGTCGGGAATTGTCCATCCCCATAACCATTGTATAAGATATGGTCCTATGAAAAAGACGCCTAAAAGGAGAAAAAGAATTTTCGGATAGAAACTCATTATTTAATATTTCATAATGTCCTCCAATAAATTATAGTGTAAAATTCATAGAATTACAATAACAAATAAATTGGAATATTCTAAACTCACTTATTATTATAGTTTATGAATTACGATACCACTTCTAAGTTTTGGTTCAAACCATGTTGATTTAGGTGGCATTATTTTATTTGCATCAGCAACATTTAGAAGATCTTCAATGGATGTCGGATAAAGTGCAAATGCTACCCTATATTCACCTGAATCTACTAGTTTTTCTAATTCATTTAACCCTCTTATTCCTCCAATAAAATTGATTCTTTTGTCTGTTCTGGGGTTTTCGATATTTAAAATAGGTGACAATACATTATTTTGTAAAATGCTAACATCAAGTGATTTAACAGGATCATCAGTTATATATTCTTGTTTTACAGTAAGTCGGTACCATTTATTTGATAGATACATTCCGAAAGCACCCTTCTTCTCCGGTTTATAAGGACGATTATCGGTAAATTGTGTAACACTAAATATTTTGCTGATTTTATTTAAAAATTCTTCCTCTTTGTTATCATTTAGGTCCTTAATAACTCTATTATAATCCATAACATACATTTGATTATGAGGGAATATTGCGGATAGAAAGAAATTATATTCCTTGTCCGGCGAATAATTAGAATCCTTTGATTTTCTTTTCTCCATAATTCTTACTGCTGCTGCTGACCGGTGATGACCATCGGCGATATAAAGGGTCTTGATGCTTTTAAAAGCATCGACAAGAGCATTTACCTCTTCAGGAATATCTATAACAAAAAGTATATGACGAACACCATCTTCACTAACAAAATTATTTTCTGGTTTACGGTCAGTTAATTTTAATACAAGTTTATCAATATTAGCATTGGCTTTATAAGTTAAAAAAACAGGCCCTGCATTTGCATTTAATATATCAATATGTTTTGCTCTATCAATTTCCTTATCTTCTCGTGTAAATTCATGCTTCTTTATAATATTTTTTTTATATTCATTGCATGATGCCCCTGCAACAATTCCGGTTTGTATATGATTACCCATTTGCTGTCTATATATGTATAATGATGGTAATTCATCTTGACTAAGGTATCCTTCTGAAATTAGCTTCATAAAATTCTCTTTGCCCTTTTCGTACACATCATCACTATAAATATCAATGTTATCTGGCAGGTCTATCTCCGGTTTTACAATATGAAGGAAACTTATCTTGTTCTTTTTAACATACTCTTTTGCTTCTTTAGAACTGATTACATCGTAAGGCGGTGAAGCTATTTTCGAAACATATTTTTTGGGAGGTCTAATACCTTTGAAAGGTCTAATGTTTGCCATAATTACTCCTTATTATATTTTATTCATTTAAATGTATTATATATAATGTATATTTAGTGTCAAGTAATAATAAGGGGACATGCTTTTAAATTTCTAAGCATATAAGGGGAAAGCAACCATGAATAACCACTGAAAGGGGGAAACCACCACAAATTCACTAATAAAAGATAATGGACACCAGACACCAGACATCAGACGTCAGCCGAAAAGGGAAAGAAATAACAACGAATTGCACTAATAGGAAGGAAACAATTTTTACCTTTTCAGAAAGACAGAGAGGGAAATATAAAGCACTAATTTCACTAAGTAAGGGGAAGGAAACAATTTTTCACCTTTATTTCACGAATTAGGGCAGACACAATTTTTCCCTACAATTTACGATTAACGATTTACGATTTTCTAATGTGTCATCCTGAATTTATTTCAGGATCTAAGAGGGAACAGAAGGGATAGGGAATATTACAAAGAAGGAAACAGGGATAATTAAAACAGAGAGGAATGGATTTAATCTTTACCTCACTCTCCTTAAACTGGTTAGTATGTTTATACCTATCTACACACAATTCTAAAAATCTGATTGACATTATTTTTTATATATATTATATACTTCTGTTACTCCTCAGTAGCTCAGTGGTAGAGCAGGTGGCTGTTAACCACTTGGTCGGGGGTTCAAATCCCTCCTGAGGAGCTTTCTTTTTTTGAATATTAATATGTAATGATTCCTTTAATGTTAAAATATACTCATTTTATATTGCCTTATTTAAAAAGGTTTTATATTCTTAATAAGAAGGTAAAATATGTCAAGAAAAAGGAAGCTTACAGAAGGGGAGGAAATAGATGAACAACTTGAAGCAGAAATAAAACAATTTCTTAAAGAAAAGGAAAAGATAAGAAGTATAATTGAAAATATCGGAGGAAAAAATACTCGAAAAAGTGAAATTATTAAT
>CBDVEF010000259.1:0-3020 GCA_965372935.1 uncultured bacterium
TTTATCATAATCCATTAACTTTACAATACTATACTACATACGATGACAATGATGGATTTAGGGGAACAGACAGGAGAGGGAGAGAATAACCATGAAAGGAGTGTAGATTCCTGCTTTCGCAGGAATGACACAGGAGGGGGTGCAGGAATGACAAAGAGGGGGAAAGGGGAGAATAAATTTTACCTTTAATTTCACGAATTGAATACTAATTTCACGAAAGGGACAATTTACAACTTTCCCGCCCCATTGTGGGAGGGAATAGAAGGGAGGGGGAGAACCACTGAAGGAGAGAAGAAACGCGGAAGAGGAGGATTTATAATATGATAATAAGGTAGATTCCTGCTTTCGCAGGAATGACACAATAATGGAGGTGGGAATGACAATAATTTGCAATTCATAATTTCCTATTCGTTCCCGTTGGCATTGGCATTCCCGTATGTATATTTACGATTTACGAACTTGTAACTTATAACTTATAACTGACATATGTCTATACCTATCTGCCAAAATATTTATTATTCTCTTGACATATAAAAAAATATTAAGTAATATATGCACAGATTAATTAGGCGTGGAGGTATAAGAATGAAGAGAACATTTCAACCAAGTAGAATACGTAGAAAGAGAAACCATGGATTTCGAAAAAGAATGAGTACAAGGGATGGGCAAAAGATATTAAATAGAAGAAGAGCCAAGGGAAGAAAAAGATTAGCCGTATAATGGCTGTGGATTGCAGATTCCCACAAACATTAAGATTAAAGAAGAATAGGGAATTCAAATTTGTAATAGAATCCGGCAAAAAGTATTTTTATAATAGTGTAATGTTATTTATTGAGAAGCAAACGGATACAAAAATAGGAATTGCTGTATCTTCTAAAAGAATAAGAAAAGCAACACAAAGAAACAGGATTAAAAGATTGCTTAGAGAAATAATTCGTCACAATAAAGATATGTTACCTGATAAGCATCATATGGTATTATTTTATAATAAAAGTACTGTTGAAAGTTATGATATATTGGAAAATGATACTAAAAAATTATTTAAAAAGATTTGATATTATTTCAAGAATATTATTTGCTTTACCGTTTAAGCTGTATAGAATGATGATATCACCATTTTTGCCTACAACATGCAGATTCATGCCTACATGTTCCCACTATACCGAAAAAGCTATATTGAAGTATGGTGTAGCCAAGGGAGGGTATCTTAGTATAAAGAGAATAGTTAAATGTCACCCTTTTCATCCTGGAGGGTATGATCCTGTGCCTTAGGAGGTGAATTAAATGGATTTAAATAAAAGAATGTTAATAGCTTTAGTTTTAACTACAATCATATTGATTGTTTGGCAAATGTTTTTCTTTAAACCGGTAAAAAAAACAGTTGGGAATATCGGCGACACCACAGTGATAATCAGTGATACAGTACACATAGATACATTGGCTCAAAACGTTATTTCTAGAAACAAACGGGAAGAAGATAATAAACACATTATTGAGAATATTATTGAAGACTCTAAAAAGATAAACATAGATACTATTAAAATATATTCCCCTATTTACAGGATAGAATTGTTAAATGAGGGCGGAACATTAGTTAATTATTATGTAAATAAATATAAAAGCAATAAAGGAAATATATTAAACATATTAAAAGGTGAGTCACAAACCGGGATTGATATATTTTATGATAATTCAAAAGTGCCATTGAATGATCTTATATTTAGTTATAATAAAAATATTATTGATTTAAACGGTAAAAATATTGACACCTTACTTCTTGCATGGAATAATGATTCCTTACGTATAAACATAGGTTATATATTTAGAAGAGATGATTATAAAATTGATATCTTTTACAGTATAGATGGAATTGATGTTGATTGGGTAAATTTTAATTTCAATAAAGGACTTGCTTATGAAAAGAAATTTAAAAAGACTGAAATTGCATCTACAAAAGCATTTGCTAATTTAGGTGGTACTGTAGAGAAATATAGTTCAAAAGAGTTAAAAAAAGGAGATATATCGTATGTGGGACATGCTTCTTTTGTAGGGGTTAGAAACACATATTTCGCTTCAATGTTTTCGGCAAATCCTGATGATGTGAGAGGATATAATATTCATTATATCGAAGAGGGAGCAATATCTTTTAACATAAGTAATAATTATAAACGAGGTGAAATTAACAACATTTCATTATATATAGGTCCTCTGGATTATAAACTATTAAAATCAATGGGGGACAATTATACAGATATATTGGATTGGGGATGGAAAATAATTGCTCCTATAGGTAAAATTATACTTAATGTGATGTTATTTATCCAAAAATATATTCACAATTACGGTATAACGATTATTATTCTTGCCATCTTCCTTTTCGCTCTATTTTTCCCCTTAACATTAACAAGTTTTCGTTCAGCAAGAAAAATGCAGGAAATACAACCTGGGGTTAATGAATTAAAGGTAAAATATAAAAGTAATCCTCAAAAATTGAATCAAGCTACGATGGATTTATATAAAAAGAAAGGTGTAAATCCATTCTCAGGATGCTTCCCTATTCTATTGCAGATGCCTGTTTTTTTTGCGTTATATCAAGTACTTAGAAGTACTATTGAATTAAAAAGTGTTCAATTTCTATGGATGAAAGATTTAACAGCCCCGGATCCATACTATATTTTACCTATACTTATGGGTATTTCAATGTTTATACAGCAGAAATTTTCGAATGTTGATCCAAAACAAAAGTATTTTACATATTTTATGCCAATATTTATGGTTTTTATATTTTTGAATTTTCCCGCAGGTCTTACCCTTTATTGGTTAACATATAATTTGCTTTCATTATTACAATTATATATAATCCACTTGGAAGTAATAAATGAGAAGAAGAATAGAACTGAATAGTTCAAGGTTAAATAAAACTATTATTATTAAAGGTAAGAATATTGATAAGGCAATTTTTAAATCTCTTGATAGGTTAAAAATAAAGAGAGTTAAAGCTAATATAAAAGTCGAAGAAA